>DUQZ01000026.1 GCA_012837525.1 Clostridiales bacterium
GGGAAATCCGTCCATTTTTTCGAACATATGTTCGAAATCTCGGAATCGAAAAACCCTTATATATCAACAAAAAGCCGGGATGCCATGTAAATACTGGCATCCCGTTTTGGTGGAGGTGAGGGGAATCGAACCCCTGTCCGAAGATTCAAACCCATGGTTTTCTCCGAGCGCAGACGGTGGTTTAAACTTCCCGCTGCCGGCCGCCCGCCGTCAGGCTGCCGGGTTTGGTAGCTTCATGGTGCCGGCCACGCCGCAAAGCTTAGGCGGGCCCGTTCCTCACATCATTGACGCCGGGGGCTCAAGCCGTGAGCGCTTGAGGCCGACGATCACGGCTTAGGCCGCGAAAGCTAATTGCTGATTATTGTCAGTTCAATAAGTTCCCCGTTGTTGCGCGGTTCAGGGGCCGCGGCTCGCTTACCATGTGCCCGACGATCCCCGTCGAAACCAGTGCACCCCCACATGGGCAAAGGACAAACTGATGTCTTTTGCACGTATATTTTACCATATGCACCAACTTGTCGCAAACAGGCTGAATGGATAGAGTGTTTGACCACGAACCAAAAGGTCGTATGTCTTCCCTTGTGTACAACTTGGTATTACTTTTAATCTAACAAGTAGATCGCTATGCTTTATGCTGCGAAAATTCGCTTACTCCTCCCCACCCCGCTGCCCTCGCCTCATCGCGCGCTCCATGTCGCGCTCGGCGTCGCGGCGGGCCAGGTCGTCCCGTTTGTCGTGCAGGCGTTTGCCGCGGCAGATGCCCAGCTCCATCTTCACCAAGCTGTCGCGTAGGTACAGCTGCAGGGGGATCAAGGTATAGCCCTGGCGGGAGACGACGCCCTCCAGCTTGCGGATCTCGCTCTTGTGCAGCAGCAGGCGCTTGGGGCGCAGCGGGTCGGTGTTGAAGCGGTTGCCCTGCTCATAGGGGCTGATGTGCATGCCGTCCACAAACACCTCGCCGTTGCGCACGCGGGCATAGCTTTCCTGGATGTTGGCCTTGCCCTGGCGGATGGATTTAACCTCCGTCCCGCGCAGCTCAATGCCGCATTCGATGCGCTCCTCCACAAAATATTCGTGGCGGGCGCGCCGGTTTTGCACTAAGGGCTTTACGCCCTTGATTTTTGCCATTTATTTGTCCTCTCCTTGGTTAAAGCGGGGTTTCCTTCAGGCGGATGGGTTCGTCCTCCGTAATTTGCACCGCCTGCCGGCCGCGCAGCAGGTAGAGCCAGGCTTCCTTCACCGGCATGCCTGTAATCTCCCGCAAGGCGCGCATGTACCAGCGCATCTGGTCACGGTAGCGGTCCGCCAGCATGGCAGCCTCGCCCCAGTCGGTCTTGTAATCTACCAATACCCAGGCGTTGTCCTCCACAAAGCAGTTGTCCAGCACACCCTGGAGGATCATATCACTATCCGCCAGCAGCGTGAAGGGCCACTCGGCGTGCCGTTCCCCGCTTTGCGCCATTCTGCGCGCCAGATCGCTTTGATAAAAATGCAGCACGTCCGCTTCCTGGATGCTTGCTCTTTCTTCTTTGGTCAGCATGTCCCGTGAAAGCAGCTCATCCATCGCACGGGTTAATGCCTTGCGCATCTGCTCTTCTTCCAGATGCACAAAATCCTTGGGGTCCAGCGCGCAAAGCACCTTGTGGGCCGCGGCGCCGCGCTGGGCGGCGCTTAAGGTTTGGAAGCCGGCCAAATCGGGCATGTCGCGCAGGGCACGCGCGGGCTGCAGCGCGCGGCGCTTCACCTCGGGCGTTTCTTCTGTCTGCATCAGCCGTTCGCGGGTGATAAGCGCCGTGACGGAGCTTTTTTGCGGGATGCGCAGCGTTGGCGCAAGCGGCTGGAAGAAATCATCCCGGGCCATGATGCCTGGGGGCACCGTGGGGTCCATTAAGGGCCGCGCCATGCGGGACAGGTCCTCAAGCAGGTCATACACGGCATGCCAGGCGATTAAAAACCTGCTGCCATTGTCCATATCCACCAAGCCCTGCGCGCCGCGCTGCAGGGGCTCATACAGCGGCGCGCACACCCAGTCCAGCATATTTTTGGCAGCGCTGGCCGCATAGTCCCCCTCCGGCTTGGACCAGCGCATAAGGGCGGCATCCAGGTTGGTCACAGTGCCCACCATGATCAGCCGTTCCTTCGCGCGCGTCATGGCCACATACAAAAGGCGCGCTTCCTCGCTTTGCTCCTCCCGCGTTTTCTTGGCGCGGATGGCGGTCACGCCAAAGCCGTCCTTAAAATAGCGGTCCCTGGTGTTCACCTGGCGCAGCGCCAGGCCTGTCTGCGCGTCCATCAAAAGCGGCAATTCAAAACGCTTGCCGGAGAACCCGCGGGACAAATCAGGCACCATCACAACGGGGAACTGCAGGCCCTTTGACTTGTGCATGGTCATGATGCGCACCACGTTTTCCTGCATGCCCAGGGAGGCGCTGCGATCCCCCGCCTTTTGCTTTTTGGCGCGCAGGGCGCGCTCCACAAAGTCAGACAGGTTTTGAGGCTCCGGGTTGGGCGCGGCCTGCGCCAGCAGGATGCGCAGGTTGGCGCGGCGCAGCCTGCCCTCGTCCTTGGCGCCGGCCAAGGCATACAGGCCGGATTCCCGCAGCAGGCGGCTTAAAAAGCGGTCCAGCGGCATGGTGTGCGCCATTAAACGCCAGCGGTCCAGCCGCGCGATGGCCTCCTGACACTTGCTGCTGGTTTTTGCAAAGGCATAAAAAGCTTCGTGAAAAGGGATGTCCCGGGAGGGATAGGCTGAGCGGATGGCGTCCAGCTCCCCCGGCTCAAAGCCAAACACAGGGCTGGACAGGGTGGACATGAGCGGGATGTCGTGGTAGGGGTTGTCCAGTGTCTGCAGCAAATAGAGCGTATCGCGCACATCGCTTTGGGTGTAAAACTCGCCCTGGGTGTCCGAATAGGTGGGGATGTTCGCGTTGTTCAAGATCTCCGCCAGCACATTGGCGCGGCTGGCCGCGGTGCGCAGCAGGATGACGATGTCCCGGTACTGGATCTCCCGCGTTTTGTCCCCATCGGTGATGGGTGTGCCAATCAACTCCCGGATGCGCCTGGCCAAAAGGCGCGCTTCGTACACAAAGGCGCGCTCCAATTCGTCAGCAGGGGTGCCCTGCGCGCCCTCCTCATCCGTTATCACGTCCGGCATGACAGCGTCCAGCGCGTCTGCCACCTCATCCGATAGCTCCAGCCCCTCCTCCTGGTGCAGCAGGTGTACTTCCACCGGCGGGTCATCCAGCTGCTCCCGCAGGGTGGTGAGCATGGCTTCGTCATCATACTCAATCTCTGTCGCCCGCTCGCGCATGGCGCGGGCAAACACCAGGTTGACCGCCTGCAGAATGTTGCGCCGTGAGCGGAAGTTTTCCTTTAGGGTAATCAGGCGCTCCTCTGCGTCCTTATCCTGCGAAAACTGCTTGTATTTCTCCAAAAACAGGGTGGGGTCGGCCAGGCGGAAGCGGTAGATGCTCTGCTTGACATCGCCCACCATAAACAGGGTGTTGTCTGCCCCGCGCAGCCTTGTGATGATGGCTTCCTGAATCTGGGAGATGTCCTGGTACTCATCCACAAACAGGGCATCATAGGAGGACACCACCTCCTGCCGCACCTGCTCATCCGACAGCGCTTTGAGCGCCAGGTGCTCCAGGTCGTTGAAATCCCACAGCGTCTCCGCCGCCTTGTAGGCCTGGTAGCGCGCGTGGATGTCCTTTACCAATTGGGCAAGGCCTAAAAGCTGCGGCAGGGTGGCGCGGATCTCCGCCATCCAGGCCTGCGCCTGCGCCTGATTTTCTGGCAGCAAAGCGAGCGCTTCGTTGATGAGGGCCTTGGCTTCCGCGCGCAACACGTCCTTCACCAGCGCGGTTAGTTCAGGGTCCTCCGTCGCCTCTGCCTTTTTGCTGGACAAGCGGGCAAACCTGGGCTTGCCGCCCGCAAAAGTCTGGGGGGTGTTAAGGGAAACCAGCAGCAGATCCACCATCGCCAGATCATCCAAAATAGCGGCCAGATAGCGCCCCGGGCCGTCCGGACGCCTGCAGATCTGCTCGCAATCCAGCAGGCTGTCCCGCGCGCCTTCCAGGCGCAGCCGGGCTTCCCGCGCCACCACTTCATACCAGGGATGGCTGTACAAATCATCAAACAAAGCTGGGTCTGTCATATTATCCAGCCATTCAAAGGGTGCAGCCTGCGCCATCAAAAACCGGTAAAGTGCTGCGGACATATCGATGATTTCTGTTTCCTTAAAATGCGCGCGCAGCTGGTCAAATTCGTCCGTCGGGTCCTCATGCGCCGCGTCCAGCGCGTCGTTTTGCGCGCGAGTGTACAACTCGTTCTGCTTGGATTCATCCGCCATGCTGGAGTTGGGGTCGGTATACGCCGCCTGGAAATACTGCTGCAACAGGCGCTTACAAAAGCTGTGCAGGGTGCTGATGTCGGCGCTGCCCAGCTTCTGGAACTGGCGGCGCAAATGCTCGTTCTCCGCCGCCTGGTTCGCCAGCAGGTCGGTTAAGCGCTCCTTCATTTCCTCCGCCGCCGCGTTGGTAAAGGTCATCACCAGCATGCGGTCCAGCTGCATGCCTTCCAAAAGCAGGCTTACAACGCGCTCAATCAAAACGGCGGTCTTGCCGCTGCCAGCCGCCGCGCTGACCAAGATTTCCGGGTTGCGGGCCGTGATGGCCTCAAGCTGCTGCTGTGTCCACTCAGGCATCGGGTATCTCCATAATTTTCGCGAAGGCCGCGCGCACCGCCCGCTTGCCGGAGGCATAGGTCAAGGCGCCCTGCTGGTAAACGGCGAAAGGCGGCCGCATCGGCGCGTCACAGCTGAGCTCAATGGACGCGCCCTGCACAAAGGCGCCGGCTGCCATAATCACCTGGTCGGTGTAGCCGGGCATGTCCCAGGGCTCGGGGCTGGCGAAGGAATCAATGGGCGAAGCCGCCTGGATGCCCTGGCAATAGGACACCACTTTCGCGGGCGTGCCCATCACCAGCGCCTGGATGATGTCGCTGCGCACCTCAAAGGCACCAGGTTTGGCCTCCATGCCCAGCAGCTCCGCCACGCGCGCGGCAAGCGCCGCTGTTTTCAGCGCCTGGCACACGGTGTGCGGCGCCATGAACAGGCCCTGGTAAAAGGGGCGGTAGCTGGCTTCATAGCTGCCCACCTCCCGGCCGATGCCGGGCGCGGTGAGGCGGTTTTCTACCAGGCCAATGGCGCGCGCGCTGCCGGCCAGATAGCCGCCGGTGGGCGCGATGCCGCCGCCTAAGTTCTTAATCAGGCTGCCGGCTACCAAGTCCGCGCCGTAGAAGGTGGGTTCATCCTCCGTCACAAAGGCGCCGTAGCAGTTGTCCACCATCACGAAGACATCCGGATTTTTTTGTTTGACGGTCTTGATGATTATTTCCATGTCCCGGGGCAGGATGGAGGGCCGCAGGGCATAGCCACGGCTGCGCTGCAAAAAGACCACCTTTGTCCGCTCCGTCATGGCAGACAGCACAGCGGGCAGATCCACCGCGCCTGCCTCGTCCAAATCTACAATGCGGGTTGTGACGCCCAGCTCCCGCAGGGAGCCCGGTTCATTGTGCAACCCAATCACGCCTTCCAGCGTGTCATAGGGGCTGCCGGTCACAACCAGCAATTCATCCCCCGGCAGCAGCAGGCCAAACAGCCCCACAGCCAGGGTATGCGTGCCGCTGGCCAGATGCGGACGGCAGATGGCAGCCTCGGTCCGGAAGATGTCCGCGCACAGGGCTTCCAGCGTGTCCCGGGCGATGTCGTCGTAGCCATAGCCCGTGGTGGGCGTGAAGTGCCGCGCGGCCACCTGGTGGCGGGCAAAGGCGTCCAGCACCCGGTCTGTCCACAGGGCCTCTGTTTGCTCAAAGCCCGCGAATACGGCAGCCAACTCGCTTTCTGCCTGGTTGATCAGGGGATCGATCTGTTGTGTTCTCAAGCCTGTATGTCCTTTAAAATCGTTTCCAGATGCGTATCCATGCTGTCCCGGCCGTTGAGCCAGGTGACCCGCTCATCGGCGGTAAACCAGGTCATCTGGCGCTTGGCATAGTTGCGGGTGCGCCGCTGCATGGTGTCCATGGCGTCCCCCAGCGCGGCCTCGCCCTTCAGGTAGGGGAACAGCTCCTTATAGCCCAGGCCCTGCATGCTTTGCGCCTGCGGGTTCACCCCCGCGTCCATCAGCGTTTTGACTTCCTTGAGCAAGCCCCGCGCCAGCATCCTGTCCGCGCGCAGGTTGATGCGCTCATACAGCTCATGCCGCGTCCAGCAGATGGCGTACAGGCGCATGTCATAGGGGCCGTCCTCATCCCTGGGCATCTGTTGGGCGGACAGGGGCTTGCCGGTTAACTCCAGCACCTCCAGCGCGCGGATGACGCGGCGCAGGTTGTTGGGGTGCAGCCGCCTGGCGGTTTCCGGGTCCTTCTCATACAGGATGCGGTGCACGGCCTCGTTGCCCTCCGCCAGCGCCAGCTGCTGGTAGCGCTCCCGGATGGTGATGTCCTTTTGCGCCTCGCCAAAGGCCATGTCCCGCGAGAGGGCGCGCAGGTACAATCCTGTGCCGCCGCACAGCACAGGCAGTTTGCCCCGGGCATGGATGTCATCAATCACGTCCCGCGCCATACGCTGGTATTCGGCCACGGAAAAAGGCGTTTCCGGGTCCACGATGTCAATCATGTGGTGGGGCACCAATTCCTGGTCCTGCTTTGTGGCCTTGGCGGTGCCGATGTCCATGCCGATGTAGACCTGCATGGAATCCATGCTCACGATCTCGCCGCCCAAGGCCTGGGCCGCTTTCAGCGCCAAGCCAGATTTTCCCGATGCGGTGGGGCCTACAAGCCCTAAAACTGTTGGTTTCATCAATCCTGTATCCTTTTAAAGCGGCGCTCAAGCTCACGCTTGGTGAGCTCCAGCACAATGGGACGCCCGTGAGGGCAGGAAGGGATGGTGTTTTCGTCCATCATCATGTCGGCCAAGGCCTGCAGCGCGTGGTCGGGCAGGCGCTCGCCCCCCTTGACCGCGTGCTTGCAGGAGGCCATGATGATGCGCTCGCGCTTTGATCTGCTGTCCAGTTTATTGCCCCCGCGCAGCTCATCCAGCGCGTCGGTAAAGCTGCGCGCGGCCAGCGGCTCACCCAATTCCACCGGTACGCTTACGAGGCGCACCGCGCGGTGGCCAAAGTCCTCCGCCTCAAAGCCGGCTTCCACCAGGTCCTTTCGGTAGGCCAAGAAGGCCTGGTAGTCCGGATAGTCCAGCTCAATCACCTGGGGCAAAAGCAGGGTCTGGGAGGGCTGACGGGTGTCGGCGGAGGCCATCATGCGGTCAAACAGCAAACGCTCGTGCAGGGCGTGCTGGTCTATCAGCAGCAGGCGCTCGCCCTGCTGCGCGATGATGTAGGTGTGGAAGGCCACGCCCAGCACCTGGAGTCGCCGCTGCATCATTTGCACCTGCGGCGCGTGGATTTGCTCGGCTTTTTCCTCGATGAACGGGGTGACAGGCGCGGGTGAGATTTCTTGCGGGCGCGCTTCCTCCCGCGTCACATCCCGGGCAACAAAGGCGCGGGGCGCTTTCGCTGTCTCTGCTGGCTGAGGAGCCGGGGACAGCTGCGCTGGCTCCGCTTGGGTCTGCTCCGGCTCCACGCGCGTGACGGTGGCTTGCGCCCGTGCAGGCTCTTTATCAAACAACGGCGGCGGGCTTTCCAGCGGCGCTTCGCTTACCGCCTGGGTGATAATGTCCGCCAGCGCGTCCTTCACCTGCTGCTCGCGCAAAAAGCGCACCTCCCACTTGTTGGGGTGCACGTTCACATCCACCGCCTCATAGGGCAGGGTAATGGCGATGGCGCACAGGGGGAAGCGGCCAATCATCACCCGGTGGCGGCAGCCCTCCTCCACCGCGCGGCTTAAAAGACCGGAGCGCACCGCGCGGCCGTTTAGGAAGAAATGCTGGTGGTTGCGGTTGCCGCGGGCCTGCTCGCCAATGCCTACCAGGCCGCGCACCAGCATGCCGGCGCCCGCGCCATCCACCTTGACAAGCGCCTTTAAGGTATCCACGCCGTAGACTGACAGCATGGCGCTGTCCAGCTTCCCGTCCCCGGGGCTGGCGTAGAGCTGTTTGCCGTCAGACGTCAGCCGGAAGGCGACATCCGGGCGCGAGAGGATCAGCTGCTGCAACAGTTCCGCGCACAGGGCAGCCTCGCGCTGCGGCTTTTTCATGAAATCCCGGCGCACCGGCGCGTTGTAAAACAGGTCGCGCACCGTCACCTGGGTGCCTTCGGCGGCGGCGGATTCCCCCAGGGACACCATCTGCCCGCCTTCGTTCACAGCCTTCATTCCGGCGGCGCTGCCCTTTTTGCGGCTGGTCAGCGTCATCTTGCTGACCCTGGCGATGGAGGGGATGGCCTCCCCCCGGAAACCCAGGGTGGCGACGGTATGCAATTCTTCCGCGCGGCCCAGCTTGCTGGTGGCGTGGGGCAAAAAGACCAGGCGCATGTCCTCCGGCGAGATGCCCGACCCGTTGTCCGTCACGCGGATCAAATCCAGCCCGCCGCCCTCAATGGCCACCGTCACCGCGGTCGCGCCCGCGTCCAGGCTGTTTTCCACCAGCTCCTTGATGCAGCTGGCCGGCCGCTCCACCACCTCGCCCGCGGCGATCAACTCCACCACGTCCGGCGGCAGCACCTTGATGGTCCCGCTCATTCCTGCTCCTTTCTTTAGTATGATTTATAGCTTGCGTGCTTTTTCTTTTAGCACAAACAGTTCGTTCAAGGCTTCCATCGGGCTCATCTGCAAGACGTCCAGGTTGGCCAACTCCTCAAGCAATTCCACCCGCGCGAACTCTGTCAGCGCCATTTGCTCGTTCTTTTTCTTGCCCTTTTTCTCCAGGATGTTCTTGCCGATCTCATCCTGGGTGATGTTGCTGGCTTCCAGGCGCGCCAAAATCTGCTGCGCCCTGGACACCACGCCCCGGGGTACACCAGCCATGCGGGCCACGTACACGCCAAAGGACTTGTCCGCCCCGCCGCGCTTGATTTTGTGCAGGAAGATGACCTCATCGCCCATTTCCTTGGTCAATACACTTAGATTGACCACGCCGGGCAGGGCGCCCTCCATCTCCGACAGCTCATGGTAATGGGTGGCAAACAGGGTTAAGGCGCCGGATTTCTCGGGATCCGCCAGATACTCCACCGCTGCCCAAGCGATGGACAGCCCGTCCAGCGTGCCGGTGCCGCGGCCTACCTCATCCAGCACCACCAGGGAGCGCGGCGTGGCGTTGCGCAGGATGTGGGACAACTCAATCATCTCCACCATGAAGGTGGATTGGCCGGCTGCCAGGTCATCCTGCGCGCCGATGCGGGTGAACACGTTGTCAAGCAGCGGGATGTCAGCAGCGTCCGCGGGCACAAAGCTGCCCATGTGCGCCATTAAGCAGATCAGCGCGGTCTGGCGCATGTAGGTGGATTTGCCGGACATGTTGGGCCCAGTCACAATCAGCACGCGGTCCTGCGTGTTCATCTGCGTGTCATTGGGCACAAAGTCTCCCTCCGGCATTGCGGCCTCCACCACCGGGTGCCGGCCGTTTTCAATCACCAGGCGGCTGTTTGTGTTGATGCTGGGCCTGACAAAGCGCCTGGACTGCGCCACGCGCGATAAGGACTGCAGGGCGTCCAGGGTTTTAAAACCCAAAGCCAAATCCTGCAGCGGGTTGATGTGCGCGCCCAGGGTATCCAGCAAACTGTTATACAACTGACTTTCCAGCCGGGCGGTTTCCTCCTGCGCGCCCAGGGCTTTGCGCTCCAATTCGTTTAGTTCCTCGGTGGTAAAGCGCTCCGCGTTGGCCAGGGTTTGCCGCCTGATGAAGCGCTCCGGCACCAGGTGAAAGTTGGAGCGGGTGACCTCAAAAAAGTAACCGAAGACACGGTTGTACTGCACCCGCAGGTTTTTGATGCCGGTCTGCTCGCGCTCCCGCGCTTCCAGGTCCGAGATCCACTTGCGGCCATCCCGCGCGGCCAGGCGCGCCGCGTCCAATTCCTCAGAATATCCCTCACGGATCACGCCGCCGTCCGACAGGGCAACCGGCGCGTCGGGCGCAATGGCGCGGGTTAACAAATCAGCCAGTTCCGGCTGAGGGGCCAGTTTTTCCCGCAGGGAGACAAAGCCCGTCTGGTTCAGCTTTGCCAAAAGCTGCTGCGCCGTTGGCGCCTGGTTGATGGAGCGCAGCAAGGCCAGACAATCCCGCGGGCCCAGGGTGCGGTAGCTGAGCTTGGACAGCAATCGCTCCAGGTCGTACACGTCTTTCAACAGCGCGCCCGTCTCCTCCAGCAGCAGCGGGTCATTCACCAGCGCTTCCACACAGTCCAGGCGGTCGTTGATTTCGCCCGCATCAATCAAAGGCCGCTCCACAAAGGAGCGCAGCAACCTGGCGCCCATGGCGGTGCGGGTCTGGTCCAGTTCATACAACAGGGTGCCGCGGCCAGCCCCGCCGTTCAAACGCTCCACCAATTCCAAGCTGCGGCGCGTCGTGAGCGGCAAGGGCATGGTCTCCTCCCCGCGCAGCACCTGCACACGGGTGATGTGCTTAAGCGCCACCATCTGCGTCTCGTTCAAATAGTGCAGCAGGGCACCCGCCGGGCACACCAGTACATCCGAGCGCGCCGGGATGCCCACCGCCTCCGGCGACACGGTGCCAAACTGCTGGTTGATGGCATCCGCCGCGCGCTTTTTGTTGAAGATCTCTGCCCGCACCTGGCTGATGTAGCCGGGGAAGATTTCCTTTAGCTGCTCCACGTCATTGCTGAGGGCTTCAGAGGGCTGCTGGGTCTGCAAAAAGGCCACGGCGCCCTCTGTTTTATCAAAGGCGCGCAGGAAAAACTCGCCCGTGGACAGGTCACACAAAGCGACGCCCGCCCGCTTGCCCGTAAAAAAAACGGCTGCGATAAAGCGGTTTTGCTTTTGGGAGAGTGCCGCGGTGTCCGAGAAGGTGCCGGGCGTGATGATGCGCACGACATCGCGCTTTACCAGCGTTTTTCCTTTTGCGGGCTCCTCCGTCTGCTCGGCAATCGCTACTTTATAACCCCGGTTAATCAGCCGGGCGATATAGCCATCCACCGCGTGCCAGGGCACGCCGCACATGGGCGCGCGCTCCTCAAGGCCGCAGTCCCGCCCGGTGAGCGTCAGCTCCAGCTCCCGTGCTGCGACCTCCGCGTCCTCAAAGAACATCTCATAAAAGTCACCCAGCCTGAAAAAGAGCAGGGCGTCCGGGTTGGCCTCTTTGAGTTCCAGATATTGCCGCATCATGGGGGTCAGCGCGGCCATGGCATTACTCTCCTCTTCATAGGCCTGATTATAGCATATTTTGGCGGGTTTATCAGGTGTCAGGGCGGCAGCGCATCAATTTCACGCCAAAAGAAAAAAGGTTGCCGGATCACGACCCGGCAACCTGGTGGGCACACCGCCTATACGGCCGGCCCATGGTACCGCGCGTCACCAAAAGCCAGTATCAGGATGAAGATGGGCATCAAAAACAGCAGGCCAAAGCCAAAGCCTGTCCCCTTGCCGAAGGACTTGGCCAGTTTGAACAGCATCATGATCGCGACAACCACGTTGGCGATGGGCACAAAAAGCCACAAAAACCGCCACCCGTTGCCCCAGGCGATTTTGTAGAGGATGTACATATTGTACAGGGGAATCAGCGCAGCCCACCCCGGTTGGCCGGCCTTGGTGTACACCCGCCAGGTGGCAATCAGGCTAAGAATGCCAAAGACAATACTGGTTGCGATACCAATTGGCGGTATGTCGACTGATTCATTAAACCCAAACGAAAAATTCATAGCGCACCTCCATTTGTGTTGATTGGTTGAACCAATATACCCAAACAGATTGCGTTTATATAAAGCGCCGGTTTCAGTCAGTGACCTTTAATGAATACGCGTTGTTGATGGGCTGCTGATGGTTATTCCCTCCCCGCACCAAGCCCGCCACCCACTCATCCGCCGCGTTGCGGTCAGAAAAATCAAAGGCCTGGAAGATCTCCTCCTGGCTGAGCGGGCCGCGGGTGTCAATCAGCCAGCGCAGCACTTCCTCCTCCGGCGGGGAGGCCAGGGGTTTGAGGGTGCCGTCTGTCAGCGCGTCAAACACGCGCTGGAAATCCGCCAGCGTGTTGTAGCCGCGCATCATCATCTGCCGGGCGCGGCTGCTTTTGACCCGGAAGGTGGGGAAGGCCTGCACGCCGGAGGCCAGCACCAGCCCCAGGTCCGTTTTAAAGGCGCGCTCCGCGCTGCCATCCTGCAAGGCTTTAGAAAATGCGTCCACGTAAATCCCCGCCTCCCGCGCCAGTTGCAGCTGCACATCAAGGCTGCCTGTCTGCCGCGCCTGGGCCAGGGTGGCCAGGCGCATCAGGCGGATATATTTGTCCGCTTTTTTGGGATCAACCAATTGCGCAGCCTTGCAGGCGATATTTTGCGGGTAGGTGGAGGGCGTTTCCTGGGTGAACAGGGCAAAGCCCTCTTTTTTGATGGGCATGCGATGGCGGGGCGCGGTCTCCAGCCAGTGCGCCATCACCTGCTGGTTGAAATCCGCCTGACTGCTTGTGATGTGGTTGTCCGCGTCCTCAAAATCGTGCATGTCGCGCACCAGGCCGCCCATCACCTGCCGCACGCTGACTGTGCCCGGGTAGCGCGTCTCCAGCGCGCGCAGCACGGGCTCGCTTGCCCAGCACCACACGCAAACCGGGTCTGTGTAACTGGTGATGATGATCTCTTCCACGCCTGTCTCCTTTGTGTGCCTGATAAAGCCATTGTACCCGCGGCGCTTGCGTAAATTTTCGCGCGGAAAGGTATTATTTTAATGCATGGGCAAAAGCGCCTGTGCAGACGATGAAAAGGAGACACGTATGAAGAACCATAAATTGGCAATGGCAAGCCTGACCCTTTTGATGGCTGTATTAATGGCATTTGGCGCGCTGGCGGAAGCCGCGCCCAAGATGACGTTTGAAAAAGCCTACGAGGTAGCCGACGGCAAGCTGCTGGGCGCTACGGACCTGGTGGCCTTCCGTACAGAAAGATCCGGCCCGCTGGGCATCATGGCGCCGGACGGCAGCGTGGTGGTGCCCAATGAGTACCTGCACCTGGAATTGCGCAACGCTTATGGCTATATCGAGGCCGCAAAGGAGCAGGGCATGAACACCCTGGGTCTCATCGACACCCAGGGCAATGTGCTGGTGCCCCTGCAGTACGGCGTGATTGACATCCTCAGCAAGGAGTGGGTAGCCGCCATCACCCTGGCTGAAGCCACCGAGGAGGAGAAGGACTACAAAAGCCTGTTTGGTGGGTCCAACTACTACCGCATTGTGGACCGCACCTTCTACTACATGCCCACCGCGACAAAAGCCGGCAGCCTGCCGCGCAATGTCTTTGACAAGGCCACCGGCTACCCGGATTTCCTGATCGTCAAAGACATGGACGGCGTCAATACCGTGTATGACGAAGCCTTCAACAACATCGGCACCGCCGAGGAAACCTATAAAGGCTACCTGTTTGAAAAAAACGGGGAGCAGTGGGATGTCAAGCGCGCGGGCGACGGCAAACTGCTGTTTACCACGCCCTATGAGGTGGGCGACTTCGTGCGCGATGACAACACCTTCATCATCCGGCACGAGAACAAGCAGGGCCGGCTGGATCTGGCCGGCAACGTGGTCATCCCGCCGGAGTACGACCGGCTGACCACCTCCGCAAGCGACTACATGCGCGCCAAGTTGAAGGGGGACGAAAAGGAAGGCCTCATCAGCGTTGCCACCGGGCAGGCCGTCACCCCTTTTGCCTATGACGAGGTCATCAACACCTACCCGCGCGGTATCAGCACCCCCTCCATCGCGATGACCCTGGTGGACGGCTTTGCCGCGGTGCTGGTGGACGGCAAGATTGGCTTCATCAACGACAAGGGCGAGCAGACCGTCGCCCCTACCTATGCCAAGGACGCAGTGAAGCAGGTAGGCAACACCCTCCTGTACAGCGACATCTCCGGCAACAAGGTGCTGGTGGCGGCCGACGGCACAGTCACCGAGCATACCTGGAAGGAAATGAGCGTCCTGTACAACGCCAACAACGGCCGCTTCTACACCGCCAAGAACGACGAGGGCCAGGTAGCCGTGATTGACTGGCACGGGCAAGAGCTGCTGCCCTTTGGCAACTACAGCGAGTACGACCTCTCCACCTCCAATGGCGGCAGCCTGCTGCTGGCCAAGAACAAGGACACCGGCATGGTAGATGTCTACCGGATTAACAAATAAGGTAATCCATCCATAAGGAATATTCAGACACAGCCCCGGCGCATGCCGGGGCTGTACTATTTTGTCACAACAGCGCCCGTATGGGTAGAATATGTATACGCCGGCTGGAAACACACAAGGTTTCCATGCCCGCGCAGTATGATATCAACCATCATGTCACTGGATGATTCCAGAAAGGATGAATTATGAAAAGGAAGTTTAGAACAAGCAAAACCAGCCGCAGGCTGTCAGCACTGCTGGTGCTGGGCCTGGCGCTCATGCTGGCTGTCACCAGCTTTGCCGTTGCGGAGGAGAAGGCGCAGGTGCCCACCGTCCAACCGGGCAAGCTGACCGTCGGGATGGAATTGGCCTACCCGCCCTTTGAGGGCAAGGATATGCAGGGCGAGCCCGCCGGCATCTCCCCCGATTTCGTGCGGGATCTCGCAGCGCACCTGGGGCTGGAGCCCGTCATCGTCAACATCGCCTGGGACGGGCTGATTCCCGAACTCACCACCGGCAAGGTGGACATGGTGATGTCCTCCATGACCATCACCGAGCCGCGGCGGGAGAAGGTGGATTTCTCCATCCCCTATGCCAACGCCTATCTGGCCCTTTTAACCTACGCGCCCAGCAACATCAAGAGTGTGGAGGACTTGAACCAGCCGGACAAAACCATCGCGGTCAAGACCGGCTCCACCGGCTATTACTACGCGCAAAAGGCCTTTGACAAGGCCACTGTCCTCTCCTTCCCGGATGAGAGCGCCTGCGTGACCGAGGTCAGCCAGGGCAAGGCGGACGCCTTCATCTACGACCAATTGACCATCTACCGCAACTGGAAGCGCCACGAAAACACCACCACGCCCGTGTTCATCCCCTTCCAGGATGTGGAAAACTGGGGCATCGCCTTCAAAAAAGGCACGGACGAATTGCAGCAGGCCACCAACGATTTCATCAGGCAGTACGCGCAGGACGGCGGCTTTGACAAATTGACCGAGGCGCATCTGAAAAACGAAAAAGCAGTGTTTGATGAGCTGCAGTTCAAGTGGTTCTTTGACCTAAGCCCGGAGCCCTCCCAGAATACTGACAATTGATTCCCTCCGGTTAAAGGAGATTGTAATTGTTGCGCCAATTGTTCCTTGAACACCGCCTTGCGGAGCCCGCATGGTGGAAACGGCTGCTCAACGGGGTGTTGGCAGCCGTTTTGGTGGCGCTGTTTTTTCTGTTTTCCCTAAACCGCATCGCCTACTCCCTGGATGTGGAAATTTTAAAGCTGTACCGCTTCCGGCTCAGCCAGGGCTTTGTGATGACGCTCAAGATCAGCCTGGCCAGCCTGGTCTTAAGCCTCCTCATCGGCGCTTTGGTCGCGGTGGCCTACCGCTCCAGCCTCCTGGTGCTTCGTTATTTGGCGCGCGGCTATGTGAAGATCATCCGCGGCACGCCCCTGATGATGCAGATCTACCTGTTTTTCTACATCGTGGGCACCGCCTGGCAGGTCACCAACCGCTTCTGGGCCGGGGTCATCATCCTGTCCCTGTTTGAAGGCGCCTATGTGTCGGAGATCGTGCGCGGCAGCTATGAATCCCTGGACAAAACGCAGCTGGACGCCGCGCGCGCGGTGGGCTTTTCAAAGCGCCAGGCGCTGCTGCATGTGATCCTGCCGCAGATGGTCTCCCGCACATTGCCTGCCTTAACCGGACAGTTTGCCTCCATCATCAAGGATTCCTCGCTCCTTGCCCTCATTTCTCTCATCGAACTCACCCAGACCACGCGGGAGATGACGGCCGATCACTACAACTTGTTTGAGGCCTACATGCTGCTGGGCCTCCTTTACCTGATCATGACCCTGCCGCTTAACGCGCTGACCGGCTTTTTGGAAAAGCGCTACCGCTACTGATTGCCAAAGGGGACGCCATGCTTGTTTCGCTTTCTGGGGTTAGCCTAAGCTATGAGGACAGCACGGAGGTGCTGCACGATTTCACATTCCATGAGGACGTGCGCTCGCTGGCTGTCATCGGCCGCTCCGGCTGCGGCAAAACCACGCTGCTGCGCGTGCTGGGCGGCCTGCTTGTGCCCCAGCAGGGCACCGTGCAGGTGGGCGAGCGCGTGCTGGGCAGGGATGAGGGCAGCCTGCTCGCCTACCGCCGCAGCATTGGCTATGTCTTCCAGCAGGGCGGCCTGTTTTTGCACATGAACGCGCTGGACAACATCGCGCGCCCGCTGGAATTGGTACACAATTACACCCGCGCGCAGGCGCGGGAGACGGCGGAGCAGCTGCTTTCGCGCTTCGGGCTCATCGACCAGGGGCACAAATACCCGCGGGAGCTGTCCGGCGGCCAGTACCAGCGCATCGCCATCGCCAGGGCCATTGCCGCCAAGTCCTCCCTGCTGCTTTTGGATGAGCCCACCTCGGCGCTGGACCCGGAATACACCAACGAGGTGCTGGGCATGGTGGAGGAATTGAAGGGCTCCGGCGTCAACTTTATCATCGTCACCCACGAGATGGGCTTCGCCCACAAGGCCTGCGAGAAGGTGATGCTGATGGAGGCGGGGCAGATTGTGGAATACGGCGACAGCCGCGAATTGTTCGCCAACCCCAAGACGGAGGCCATGCGCAATTTTATCGCGGACAGCTTTCACTGGCTGCATTAAAAAACGGCCGGTTTCCCCGCCGCCTGTCTCACCCACCCTGCGCCGCAGGGTTTTTTATTGGGTTTTTTCTACAGCTTCCAGCCGGTGATGCAAGTCCTTCAGCAAATCAAAGGTGGTCTGGCTGATGTAGTGTTCCACCCGGCAGGCGTCCGCCACCGCGGTCTCCTCATCCACGCCCAGGCGCAAAAGCAGCGCGGTTAAAACCTGGTGGCGCTCGTACACCCGCTCCGCCAGCGCCTGGCCCTTCTTGGTGAAGGTGATCAGGTTGTCCTCATCCATCAAGATCAGGCCTTTTTCACGCAGCCGCTTCATCTGCTGGCTGATGGTGGGCCGGGTGTAGCCGGTGTGGTTGGCAATATCAATGGACCGCACCGGCCCTTTTTTAGAGAGGACCAGGATGGTCTCCAGATACATTTCCGCTGATTCACGCATTGTGTTTCTCCTGCTTTTTTGTGGGGTGTATTTGCCGCATCCAGTGTAGCACGCGCGTACACCATGCTCAAGCCAGCAGGCGGGCATGCCCCTTTTTCTACAATCCATGGTAGAACATCTTGACAAACGCCACAAGGGGTAGTAGTATGCTCCTGCATGTTAGCGTAAACTAACAAATAATCAGGCGCTTGTCAAGCGCGTCACGATACCAGGTGAGCGGAAAGAGGTGTACCACCATGTCTCAAGCGGCGTTTATCATCAAGCGGGATGGCTCCTTTGTGCCCTTTGACCGGGAGAAGATCGTCATCGCCATTTATAAAGCGGCCACGGAAACCGGGGAGTTTGACCTGCAGATCGCCAGAAGGCTTGCAAACCAGGTCATCTCCCGCATCGATTTGCTGATTGATACCGGCGCGCTCACCCGTGATGAGCTGAGCGTGGAGGGCGTGCAGGACATCGTGGAGGAAGTGCTGATCGCCTCCCAGTACAGCAAAACGGCAAAGGCCTACATCATCTACCGCGAGCAGCGCAGCCAGACCCGGCGGCGCAGCCTGTTTAAAAAGCGCTTGAGCCTAAAGCCCTATGAGTACCCGGAATTGGCGGAGTATGTGGACGCCATCCGCCATTCCTACTGGATTCATACGGAGTTCAACTACACCTCCGACATCCATGATTACATGGTCAATGTATCCCCCGCGGAGCGCAGCGCCATCAAAAACGCCATGCTGGCCATCGCGCAGGTGGAGATCGCGGTCAAGACCTTCTGGGGTGATTTGTACAAGCGCCTGCCCAAGCCGGAGATCGGCTCCGTCGGCTACACCTTTGCCGAAAGCGAGGTGCGCCATCACGACGCCTACTCCCACCTGCTGGAGATACTGGGGCTTAATGAGGAGTTCAAACAGATCAAGGACATCCCCGCCTTGATTCAGCGCGTGAACTACCTGGAAAACCACATCGCCACCGCGCACACGACAAGCGACCGTGACTTCACCCAGTCCATCCTCCTCTTTTCGCTGTTCATTGAGCACATCTCGCTCTTCTCCCAGTTTTTGATCATCATGTCCTTCAACAAGTACCGCAACCTGTTCAAGGGCGTGTCCAATGTGATCGAGGCCACCTCCAAGGAGGAGCAGATCCACGGCCTGTTTGGCATTGACTTGATCAACATCATAAGGCAGGAGCACCCCGAGTGGTTTGACAAGGAGATGAAGCAGACGGTGATCACCGCCTGCCGGGCCGCCTTTGACGCGGAGTCGGACATCATCGACTGGATTTACGAGGCGGGCGAACTGGACTTTTTACCCAGCGCCACGGTGAAGGAGTTTGTCAAAAACCGCCTTAACAACTCCCTGGTCAGCATCGGCTATGAGCGCCTCTTTGAGGTGGATGAGGGCGCGGTCTCCGCCACAGACTGGTTTGATGATGAGATTGTGGCCACCAAGCACCTGGATTTCTTTGTCAAGCGCTCCATCAACTACACCAAGCGCGCCCGTCCCGTGACCGGCGACGACTTATTCTGATATGAGGAACAAGCATGAGAAAACCCTTTGAATGGCTCAATGAGCACAGCCGCAATTTTCTGGAAAGGGGCTATTTGACAGCAGGGGAGACGCCGGAGTCCCGCCTGCGCGCGATCGCCGAGAAGGCGGAGAGCTACCTGAACATCGACGGCTTTGCCGATAAGTTTTATGACTACCTGAGTCGGGGCTATTACTCCCTGTCCACGCCCGTGTGGACCAATTTTGGCAACCAGCGCGGCCTGCCCATCAGCTGCTTTAACTCCCACCTGGCCGACAACATGGCCAGCATCCTGTATACCCAGGCGGAGGTGGGCATGATGAGCAAGTACGGCGGCGGCACCTCCGGCTACTTTGGCGATCTGCGCCCGCGCGGGGCGGAGATCCGCGACAACGGGCAAAGTTCGGGCGCGGTGCACTTTATGAAGCTGTTTGAAACCATCATCGACGTGGTCAGCCAGGGCTCCACGCGCCGGGGGCATTTCGCGCCCTATTTGCCGGTGGAGCACCCCGACATTGAGGAGTTTTTGAACATCGGCACCGAGGGCAACCCCATCCAGGAATTGACCCACGGCGTGACCGTGACGGATGAGTGGATGCGCCAGATGATTGCGGGGGATGCGAACAAGCGCGCCATTTGGGCCAAGATCCTCCAGCGGCGCATCGAGATTGGCTACCCCTATATTCTCTTTGTGGACACCGCCAATGACAACACGGTGGATGTCTACAAAGACAAGAACCTGCGCATCAACGCGTCCAACCTGTGCTCAGAAATCATGCTGCCCAGCGATGAGGAATGGTCCTTTGTGTGCAACCTGTCTTCCATGAACCTGCTGTATTTTGATGAGTGGCAGGATACGGACGCGGTGGAGACCATGGTCTATTTCCTGGACGCGGTGATGACGGATTTCATCTCCAAACTGGAAGCCCTGCGTGACGCCAAAACCAAGGAGCACCGCGACGCCTTTTACTTTATGAAGCGCGCCTACCAGTTCGCGGTGGAAAACCGCGCCCTGGGCCTGGGCGTTTTGGGCTGGCATTCCTATTTGCAGTCCCACATGATCCCCTTTGAGAGCATGGAGGCCAAGAAAATCAACACGCGCGTCTTTCAAACCATTAACGAGCGCGCGCACAAGGCCTCCCGCGAATTGGCCGATCTGTATGGGGAGCCGGAGGTGCTGCGGGGCTACGGCCGACGCAACACCACCTTGACCGCGGTAGCGCCCACCACCTCCTCCGCCTTTATCTTGGGCCAGGTCTCCCAAAGCATCGAGCCCATCTGGTCCAACTGCTACGTGAAGGATGTCGCCAAGGCCAAGATCACCCTGTACAATCCCTATTTAAAAAAGGTCCTCGCCAAATACGGCCAGGACAACCGGGATACCTGGAACGACATCCGCGACCATGACGGCTCCGTGCAGCACCTGGATTTTTTAAGCCAAGAGGAAAAGGAGGTTTTCAAAACCTTTTCGGAGCTGGACCAGTACCACGTGCTGGACCAGGCCTCCGCCCGCCAGCAGTTCATCGATCAGTCCCAGTCGCTCAATTTGATGATCAACCCCAAAATGTCCGCCCGGGAAATCAATCAGCTTTACCTTTTTGCCTGGGAAAACAAGGTCAAGTCCCTGTACTACCAGCACAGCACCAACGCGGCGCAGCAGTTTTCCAAGGACAAGCTGTGCGCGGTGTGTGAAGCCTGAGGCAGCCTATTGGCCCTGATAGCGTTTCTTGGTGTGCCCCAGCTCCTTCAAGGTGGCTTGCTGCACCTGCGAGAGCGGCTTGTCCACAGCGGTCAGCGGTTTGCGCGTGCGTTCTGACAGCTGGGTTTTGAAGGCGTCTACCTCCTCAAACAACAGGGGGATCAAGGTGGAATGCTCTATCTCCGTCTCCCCCTCCTCCTGCGCGTCCGTGAACCCGGGCGCGCTTTGTTCATCCGCCCAGCTTTCCACCTGTGTCACCTGGGGATAGGCCGGGCCGCGAATGACTAAAAACTCAACCCCTTCTTTGTCATCGCGCCACACTTCCAATTCCGACACGCTATAATA
>DUQZ01000027.1 GCA_012837525.1 Clostridiales bacterium
GTCAAAATAGTCCGCGTACACCTCTTTTAAACTGGGCAGCTGCGCGTCAATCACCGCGCGTTTGGACAAGGCTTTGAAGTTTTTTATCTGATAGGACAAATTGGGCGCGCCCAGGGTTTCTACATACAGCACAAAGGCGTCAAAATCCCCGGCGATGTATTCGGCGGACAGGGTGGTCCACGCGCCCTTCTTCACGTCGTGCCTGACAATATTGGTGTAGGTCTCGCGGCCGTCCTTGGTGTGCGCGGCGGAGAGGATGATGGTGGCGGTGTCCGCTTCGTCCTGATACACCTCCACCTCCACCTCATACGCCCTGCCGGGAACAAGCTTGAAATCCCGCCCGGGGGAGTTCCAATCCTGCGTGCGGCCGGTAATTTTGATGCTGCCATCCACAACGGCAAGTTCCGCGCCGCCGGTGGAGCGCGGGTACCAGCCGTCAAAATTAACGTCCAAAATGGACATGTGATAATCCTCCTCCTCACCAAGTACAAACACGGGAACCATCAGGCACAGGGCCAGAATCAGCGGGATGATCCGTTTCATGCTGCCCTCCTACCTTGAATACTGCACCAGGGCCTGGGCGATATCGGGGTATGTAAACGCAAAGGTCTTGCGGTCCAGGATACCAAAGACCTCCCCATCGCCGGAGAAGGCATGGTTGTCCCACCAGAAGCAGCTGAAACCGCGCGCGCGCGCCAGGGCAACATACACGGCCGTAAAGTCCACACGTGATTGCAGGTTGCCGCCCTTGTCACGGCAGCCAAACTCCCCAATCACGATGGGGACGTTCTGCGGGGTGAACTTGTCATACAGCTGGTTCATGAACTTGGCAATTTCTTCCACATCAAAGGGGTTGTCCGCCTTGAAGTTGTCGCGGCTGCCCTTTTCCTTGGGGCTTTGCAGCGCGAAATCATAGGGGGTATAGGCATGCACAGACAGGAGCAGCCTGTCGTTGACACCGCCGGTGTCCGCGGGCATCAAAAAGTCATCGTGCAGGCAGCCCTGGACGGAGGCGGCATAGCCAGGCACCAGCAGATAGCGGGAGGTGTTGTTGCCGCCCGTGCCGCGCACGATGTCCACAAACACCTGGTTTAACTCGTTAATGCACTGCACTGCCTCTGCAGACCGCGGATCGTTTGGGTCCAGGTTCCATTCAATGGGCGTGCCGGTCAGGCGCGGCTCGTTCATGCTTTCCATGATCAGGTGCTCGTCATATTCCACAAACACAGGCGCCACCTGCTCCCAAATGGCGGTCAAATAGCGCTTGGAATTGTCCAGATGCGCCTTGTCAGGGTACAGATAGTCCTTCTCAATATCGTGATGGGTGTTGATGATGACAAACAGGCTCTCCGCCAGCGCCATGTCAACAACTTCCTTCACCCGGTTGAGCCAGCGCTCGGAGATGCGGAAGTCATCCCCCGATACATGGTTGTGCCAGGAGATGGGGATGCGCACAGCTTTGAAGCCAGCGTCCTTTAAGGCTTTAAATACCCTGGCGTCCGTCTTCACGCCCACCCAGGCGCTTTCATAGTCCAGTTCGTCCTTTACATGGTGGGCGTTGCTGGCGTCAAAGGTGTTGCCCAAATTCCAGCCCACGCCCAGCTCCTCCACAAAGCGGAAGGAGTCCAAATCGGGCAGATCTTTTTTTGCGAATGTCAATTCCGGCAGCATGATTTCCTCCTCAGAAAGACCGGCTGCTACCATGCTGGTCAGGAGCATCACAGCCAGCAGCATCAGAACAATGGGTTTGTTTTTCATAACAGCCTCTCTTCTTTAAATGCTTCTTTTAAAAGCGGGATGGGGAAGTCCCCATCCCGCGGATATGAGTAACAGCTTGGTTTATTTCGCGTTCACGGCATCCAGGGCAGCCTGCCAGACGTTCTTGGATTCCTCCAGCTGCTCGCTGACAGTGCGCCAGCCGCCGCGGCCGTAGGTGTTCCAGTAGAACTGCTCACCCAGGCTGTAGCCGGGCACCAGGTCGCTTAGGAAGAAGGTGCCGTATTTGGGATCGCGCATCATTTCGATGGTCTCATCCACCGCGCGGGAGTCGGAGAACATGGTGTAGTAGGTGGACTTCCAGTCGTCCGGATCGTCATAGCCGGGGGTGGGGTCGGTGTACAGGTCAAAGGCATAGGCGATCTTGTTGGCGCGCTCCGCGTCGTAGTTGGCGGGGATGATATAGCAGTTGTCAGAGTAGACGTTCTTGTAGGTGTCACCCTTGGGGCCCACGGGGAACATGACAAAGCCATATTCGTCCTTCATATTGTCCCGCAGGGTGGCCTTGAAGTAGTCCTGGTGGATGGTCATGGCGACATCCCCGTTGATGAATGCGGCAAAGGTCCAATCCCAGTTGGCGCCTTCGGGCTGCGGCATTTCATAGGTCTGGGACATGTGCACGATCCAGTTGGCGGCTTCCATGAAGGCGTCCTCACCAGTCGCGTTGTAGTACTTGCCGTTCTCGTCCTTTTTGACAAAGGCCGCGCCGTTTGAGGCCAGGGCCACGTTCATCGCGCCGCCCTGCTGGCTGGCGGTGGCGTACACGTCAATCACGCCGTCGTTGTCGGTGTCACGGGTAATCTTCTTGCACAGCTCTTCATAGGCTTCCCAGGTCCAGGTGCCGTCCTTCTGCATGTCATACAGGCTCTCCGGGTCAATGCCGGCTTCTTCCAGCAGGCGCTTGTTAAACCAGATGCCGTCGCGGGGCTCAGAGGCGATGGCGCGCATGCCATAAATGCCGCCGTCCTTCTCCATGATTTCCAGGGTGTTCTTGTTCCATTTTTCCTCGGTGAAGTCAAAGGCGTCCAGCGTAGACAGGTCATAGAAGAAGCCATTGGCCATGGGGGTGGCCAGCACATCCGGGCGCATGACCAGCACGTAGTTCTCCGGCCCGCCGGTGGTGACAAAATTGGCCAGGAAATCCGGGTTGTCGTCCCAGCCGGAGACCGCAATCTCTTTAATCTTGAAGTTGTAGGTCTCCTGAATCCACTCGCGGTATTCCGCAAGGGCTTCTTCCGCCGCGGTCTGGGGCTCCGCGGGCTCGCCGCTGGACCACCAGTCACCGATGATCACTTCGATGCCGCCAAGGTCCAGCGTGTTGCCGTCCTTGTCCTTGCGGATCTCGATCGTTTCGCCGGTAGAGAACTCATAGGTCTCTGCGGCAGCTGCCAGCAGGCCAAAGGCCATCGCCAGCGCCAGGAGCATTGCCAGGGTCTTTTTCATGATGTTTCCTCCTTATTTTATATCACCCATCTTTGATGGGTTAATATTCAAGTTTAGTCTTTCAGTCCGGTCGTGGTGATGGATTCAATGAAGAACCGTTGCGCGAACAAATACAGGATGAGCAGCGGCGTCACCACAATCAACACGCCGGTGGAGATCATCTGCATGGTGTAGCCCACAGAGGGCGTGGCGATGCCCAGCCGGGTGGAGACATAGGTGCGCAGGCTTTCCGCCAGGCCGGACAGGCGGATGGACAGATACTGCGTGTTGGCGGTGGGCAGGAACAAACGGGTGTAGAACACGTCCGTCCACTGCCACACAAAGGCAAACAGGAAGCAGCTGACCAAAATGGGCACAGCCTGGGGCAGCAGCACGCGGAAAAAGGTGCCCAGGGTGGACGCGCCGTCCACATAGGCTGCCTCCTCCAGGGAGTAGGGGATGGAGCGGAAATACTGACGGATCATGAAGATATACAGGCCGTTTTTCAAGCCCATGGCCGTCATGCTGAGCATCAGATACGGCAGCGATGAGCCCTTGAGGTTCAGCGGCGCGCCGTAGAGTTTGGTAAAGATGCCCAGGATGTCAAAATACCGGAAGTGTAAATACAGGGAGGAGGAGATGGTCTGTGGCGGGATGACAATCACCAGCACCACGCAGGCAAACCAGAAGCGTTTAAGCGGGAACTCAAAGCGCGCGAAGCCGTAACCGGCCAGCGTGCAGGCGGTAATCTGCAAAAGGGCCGTCACCAGGGAGATGATGGTGGTGTTGATCAGGGAGGTGTCCAAGTTGAGCAGGTAGGCGGCCAGCGTGTAGTTTTCGGTCGTCAGGTTGCGCGGCACCACGATGATGGTGGTGTCATACAGGTCCTTTTCCATCATGAAGCTGACGGAAATCTTGTCCAATACCGGCTGCAAAATCAGGAAACACAGGCCAAACAGCATCAAAAAGCGCAGAATAGATCCAAACTTTTTCTTGCCCTCCTGGCGCAGCAGCAATCCGCCGGATTTTCGGTTGCGCGCCCAGAAGCCTTCCTGCTTGATGCCTGTCATGTGCTTATTCATAGTGCTTCACCCCCTGCCTGATGATGAAGGCGCTGATGGCGATCATGGTGATGGCCACCGCGAAATAAATCCAGGATAGGGCAGAGCTGAAGCCATATTTCAGGTTGATGAACATCTCCTCGTGAATCTTTTCCATGATCAGGTTGTCCGTCTTCATGAAGAAGTCGATGATGGTATAGATCATGTTGACAATCAGCAGCGGGCTGATGATAGGGAAGGTGACCATCCAGAAGCTCTCCCAGGCGGAGGAGCCTTCCATCTCCGCGGCCTCGTACATGCTGCGCGGGATGGTTTGCAGGCCTGACAAAAAGACCACAATCTGGATGCCCGAGGCCATCACGATGTCATACACCGCGGTGATGAGGTTGTTCACCACTTCCAGCGCCGGCGTGCCCACACCGGAGGCGGACAGCAAGCCAAAGAGGGCATTGCCAAAGTTGATGTTGTTGGATTGGGAAATCAGCTCCTTCATGCCGCTGATGAGGGAGTTGTCCGTCTCAATGCCCACCAGGACGCCGGAGGACAAAATCACCGGCAGGAAGAAGATGGCCCGCGCCAGCGCCCTGCCCTTGAACTTCTGGTTGAGCAACAGGGCAATCATAAAGGCAAGCACCATGGTGGCCAGGGAGTGCGTCACCATGCGCACCACCTCATCCACCAGCATCTGGTTAAAATCCGGGTCGATGGTGAAGGCGTAGATGTAGTTGGCCCAGCCTACATTGGTTTTTACAATGCCGTGCTGCGCGCTTAAGCTGACGCTTTGAAAGCTCATGATGATGGACTGGATCATGGGCGCGACCATGAAGGCCAAAAAGCCAATAATAAAAGGGGAGATGAACAGATAGCCCGAAATCGCGCGCCGTGTCCTGATGGTTCTGCGGCTTTTTCTCTTTATGCTCACGGCCTGCTCCCTCCTTCCAGTACATGATAGCTGCGGGCTGATACCACTTGCCCGTCCACGGTCTGGTCCTCATTGCCAAGGTTTACGGCGACGCGGGTGCCGTCCTCATAGGTGGTGATGGTGACTTCGCCCTCCAGGCACTCATAGTTTGTGATGGCCTGGTGGAAGGTATGCCCCAGCGTTTGCTCATACTGTTTGATGATCTCCTTGGCTTCCTTCTCCCACAAGGCGTAGGAGGCGCCGAAGTATTCAGAATAGGTGGTGTCGTGCAGCACCAGCGGTTCCTCCGCCATGAACACGAAGGACAGCCCCGCGCCGCGCTGGGCGCTCAGCAAAATTTCCTGCTCCCAGTCGCCGGTTAAGTTGATGGGCTTGCCGGTGTATTCCACCAGGCCATGCAGCGCGATGTGGATGAAGGGCACGGCCTCGTCCATGATAAAATAAGGGACGCCGCGCAAATCAGTATTGGTGACCAGGTCCGCGTGCTCCAGCGCGTACAGGTTGCCGCCGCGGATCATCACGCCCAGGCCCTCCTGCTTCACGCGCGCCTGCTCCGCGGTTTGCAAACCGGCTGCCTCATCCCGTGTGACGGTTTGCTTGGGGTTGTAGTCCGCGCTCAGCAGCGCGCCCACGTCTTCATAGCTGACGCCGTCCGCCTGATGGCGCTGGGCAGCAGTCGCCAGGTTGCGCATCATGTCAAGGGATACCTCAGGCTTGAGGAGGTAATACGGCTGGTCCTCCTCTTCCTGGGTGCCATACCAGACGTTGGAATATTTGTATAGACGGATGGCTTCCCGGGTGGTGAAGCGCGCGGCGTCGCGCAGGGGCAAAAAGCCTTCGATCACGCCGGAATCCAGGGCAAAGCTGGTGACGCCGTTTAAATATAGCCTGGCGCCGGTGTCCTTGACATCCTGTACCATCTGCTCAAAATCACTGGCTGTGCCCAACTGGGAGATCAGCTTGTCCTTTTTGAGGATGGTCTGCTTGATGCCGCCGTTCATCCAGCCGGACAGACGTACATGCAGCCGGCTGTCGGTAGCGCTGGCGATATCCTTCACGATCCCGGCAGTCTGCTGGTAATTGGTCAGGGAAATGGGCAGGGAGACCGGCAGTCCGCCGCGCTGCTGCACCTTGTCAATGGCGCCGATGATTTCAACGGCAAGCGGCAGTCCCTTTGCGGTGAGCGGCACAAGCCCGGGATAGCGTTCCATCAAATAGGCGCGGTAGGCTTTGGCCAGGGTGACGTAATCATCCGTGGGCAAAAAGCGGTAGCGCTGGGTGATGGCGCCCTGGGGCAGGCCTTGCTCGTACATATAGATGGTTTCGATGGTGCGGTCGGTCACATTGAAGGCGTCTGAGTGCAGCAGGTTGAAGCTGGCGCTGGCGGTGTTGTAGCTGTTGCCGCGCCCCGCGATGTCGGCGGAGAGGGAGGCATTGGCCGCGTGGTCCTCCATCATGCATAAAAAGGCGCTCCCATTGTTGACCATGGCGAACATGGGGAAGCGGGCGTTGGTTTCATGCACCACGGCGCTGCGGTAGCTGGCGTAGTCCCAGCCATATACGTTGGCGAAATAGCCGTTTTGCCGGGTCTTGCCGTTGTTGAAGCGGATCAGCCCGCCGCCGCCCTCGGGCATGAGCATGTATCCCGTATCCTGGGTGCTGCCCGCGCCAAAATTGGGCAGGATACCAAGCCGGATGGGCGGGAAGTCGGCGGTGTAGTTGATGCTGTCAAAGGGCACTTTTACCAGGAAGTCCGGCCCGTCCAGGCGGTAGATGACGCTCACATTGAAGATGGCGGTCTTGTTGCTCAGGGCAGTGCCGGTATCCGCCTGGTCCTGCTGGTAGTCCTCATAGGTATAGCCGATGGACTCAAACAGGCCCTCAAACTCCTCCTTCAAGAAGTCCTTCACATTGTCGCGCAGGGCGTAGACGGCGCCTTCTTCCAGCTTGGGGTATTTATTAAACAACTCCTCCCGCTGGTTTTCCTTGATTTTGGCCGGGTCATACTTGCGGTAGCTGTCCAGCACCTTGCGGCTTTGCTGACGGGTGAGCCCTGACAAAAACGCGTCCATGCGCTCAACCAGGATGACCTCCGGGATAAAGTAGGCGCGCGTGATGCGGCCCAGCGTGTAATCCACCCGGATCTCGTCCTCATTGGCTGTGATTTCATAGACCTGGTTTTTGATGGAATATTCAAAATTGTCATACAGCGTGCGCACGCCGTTGTCGGTGGAATAGGTGAGCGCCAGGGTGGACTGCAGCAGGTTCTTGCTGCCGGCAAGGGCGATGGGGTCGCGCGCGGCGTCCTCTGGCACCGCGCGCCAGACGTGGTCATCCGCCTTGGTGGTGATAGTGAAATGCGTGGTGTCCGCATCCAACTCCAGCTTTAAGTGCTCGTTTTCCAGCACATGCACGGCGCCGGGCTCTTCCTTGTAAAAGGCAGCGGAAATGTCCGTGTCACCGTCTGTGGTATCCGTGCGCCCATACAAAGCCCAGCCGAGCACGGCGATGCTGGCAATGACCAGCAGCGCGAACACAGCTTGCAGGATTCGTTTTTTCGCGGACGACTTCTTCACAGGGCCTCCTAATACAACCTAAAGGATAGTTCTTTATACAGGGACACGATGTAGGCAATGCCGTCTGATATCAAGGAGAAGAAGAGCAGCATCAAAAAGATGATGACCAGCATGCCAAACAAACTCATCACCATGAACACCAGGGTCTTGCCCAGGGAGTAATCATGGATCATCATCATGGCGACCACAATCAACAGGCCGCACCAAAGCAGGGAGATATTGGACAGCACCGTATAAAAGGCGCCTTCCTCAATAGTGACCACGTTGCTCAGGAGGATGAGAGGCAGTTGAATCAAGACATAGGGGGTGAGGGCATAGGCCGTGCCCGTATAGATATCCTTCATGCGCCCTTTGCCCTCAAACAGGGTGGTTAAACTCCAGTTGGCAACACACCAGATCAAAAGCGGCAGCAGGATGGTCAAAAACTCAATAAACACATTCACCCGGGCCCAGTACACGCGGATAAACAGGAAGGAGGTGTACTGCAGGCGCAGGATGCGGGTAAACAGCGCCAGAAAGACGATGAAATTGGCGGCGGCCATGCTGCCGCGGCGCTCCCGCGTCAAATCCCAAAAGCCGTCAAAGGGGTGGATGATCACATGCAGCGCAAAGCGCAGCGTGCGGAAAAATTCCTGCCACCACGCGCGGCTTTTGATCTTGGCGAGGAAGGAGGTATTCACAAATTCGCTCATGCTTCGCGCAGCTCCTCTCTGACTTTTTTAATCCGGCCAATCAACAGCGGCAGGGCCAGGGCCGCGGCCAGGATCACAAAAATCCAGCCGATGTTCTCCTCAACCCAGATCTTGCGCTGCTCCTGGAATGCCTTGGAATAGTTGACCTCATCGTTGGCCAGTTTAAAATACCGCATGGCTTCTTTATAGTTTTCCTCGCGCAAAAGCGCTCTGCCAACGCCAATATAGGCCAGCTCAAAATTGCCGTTTAACTGCAGAACCCGCTGCCAGGTGTCCGCCGAGGCCCTGTACTCCCCGCGCTGGTATTGCTCCGTTGCCTGGTAGATCAGGCGTCCGTACTCCGTCGGCTCAAAAATGGTAACCGAGCCCTCCACCGAGTCCAGCACCATCAGTTCATAGCCGGCATGCTCAATGGACGCGGCGCTTCTGAAGAAGCCGGCCATGTTGCCCGATCCGCCAAAGGCCCAGAGGTTTCGCCCCTGGTCGTCATAGGCAAACATGCGCCCGCGCGTTTTGTCCAGCGCCACATAGACCTCGTTGTCCAGCACCGTGATGTCAGAAAACTTTGACGGGCCGCTATAGCCGCCGGCGGTGCCCCAGAACAGCTCCCCAATTGGCGGGAACTCCCCGTTTTTCACCAGGATATCAGAGCCAATGGCGTTCAGCTTGCGGATGGGCCGTGCGTTGTCCCACAGCAGGTCATACTCCTGGAAGGTGGTGGTGACGGAGTAGATAAAGCCTTTTTTATCGATATAGATGTTGTCAAACTCCGTCGGTACAAAGGAGGCCTGCTGCTCCCGCTGCGCGCGGGTGGACAAAAGGCGCCAGATCTGGTCGGTGATGGAATAGGTGACGGGCATCGCGCCGATAAAGCCGGTGAACACGCCGTCGTTTTCAAACTTAACCATGCCCTTGTTCACGTTGCGCACCAGCACAAAGGCGCGCCCGGTCACATCCGCCACCACCCGGGTGGGCAAAAAAGCCAGGCTTTGGTCAAAGGTCTCATCCGTGGGCTTGGTCAAGGTGAGCAGCAGGTTTAAATCACTGTCCAGTTTCACCACGCGCTGGTTGGCGGTGTCGCAGATGAAGTAATCGCCCTCACGGGTCACAAAGATGTCGCTGGGGGAGGAGAAGCGCTGCTCCTCGCCATTTTCCATAAAGTGGTCGATGATGCGCTCCAGCTCATAGCTGCCGCGCGCAGCCTTCAGCTGTAAGATGCGGTGGTTGCCGTTGTCCACAATGTACAGCCTGCTGCCGTGCATAAACAGGCTGCCAGGTGTCAGCATGCTTTTTTCAAGGCCCAGGCTGCTGGAGTTGATTACCTTCTTAACCCGGTAGGCATCCGGCGCGTAGCGCAGATCACCCCAGTAGTCAAAGGTATAGGAGTACTGGTACTCATAGCCCACCTTGGCCTGGGCCGCGGGCGCCAGCACGGATAACAGCAGGACGCACAAACACAGCGCGGCCAACAAGCGCGCGGGCTTTGTACTTTGCGGTGTCTTTTTCATGCGTCCTCCTCTCATGTTTTACTCCTTGATGCCGGAGCTGGCCATCGTCTCCAGAATCTGCGTCTGGGACAGGATAAAGATGGTGATGGGCACCAGCATCATGATGACCGTGACGGCGGCTGCCTGCCCGGTGCGGGCAATGCCGCCGGCCTGGATTTGCTGCAGGGCGTAGGTGAGGGTTTTCTTGGCCTCTGAATAAATGACCGTCTGCGCGCGCACGTTCCACAGCCCCTGGACCGAGAAGATAATCAGGGTAAGCCAGGCGGGCTTCACATTGGGCATCACAATCTGCCAGAAGATACGCCACTCGGACGCGCCGTCCACCTTGGCGGATTCCAGCAGCGCCATGGGGATGCTTTCCATAAACTGCTTCATCAAAAACAGGCCAATGGGCGCGGCAAACGCGGGCAGGATGACCGACCAGGAGGTGTCCACCAGGTGCAGGCGCGTAAGCATTAAATAGTTGGGGATGCCGGTCACATAGCCGGAGAACATCAGCGCCACCACCACCAGGCGGAAAAAGGCCTTGCTGCCCGGGAAGTCATACTTGGCCAGCACGAAGGCGGCCATGGAGGCCACCATCAAATGCCCCGCCGTGCCCAGCACGGTAATGAGCACCGTATTGGTTAAATAGCGGCCAAAGGGCACCCAGGACTGGCCCATGGTGACCACCAGGTCCGCGAAATTGTCAAAGGTGGGGTTGACCGGCAGCAGGCGCGGGGGAAAGCGGAACAGTTCATCCAGCGGCTTGAGGGATGCCGCCAGCGCGAACACCAGCGGGTAGACCATGATGAGGGCGGTCAGCCCCAGCATTAAATAAATCAGGATGTCCCCGCCGCGGGAACGGTTGGGCTGGCGGCGGTGGGCAATATTGGTCACCTTTTGTGTCGTCGTCTTTTTCTGCATATCAGGTACCAATCCTCCTGAGCATGCTCTGGATGGCCTTGTTGGTTAAGATCATCGTGAGGAAGAGCAGCGTCGCGATGGCGGAGGCATAGCCCATGTCAAAGCGGGTGTAGCCGTAGTCAAACAAATGCGTCACCACTGTGTGCGCGGCGTAATCTGTACTGGGATAGCCGCACAGGGCCATGGTCTGGTCCGCCACAGAGAAGGCGGCGGTGATGGACATGACCGCGCCAAAGAGCAGCATCGGGCGCATGTTGGGCAAGGTGATGTAATACAGTTCCTGCCAGCGGTTGCGCACGCCGTCCACATAGCCGGCTTCGTACTGCGCCTGGTCCACACCCTTCAGTCCCGCCACAAAGGCTAAAAAGCCTGTGCCCATGCTCATCCACAGCAGCACCAGCACCACGACGGTCATCATGTACTTGGGGTCTGTCAGCCACAGGATGGGCGCGTTGATGATGCCGGTGCGCACTAAAAAGGAGTTGAGGTAGCCGTAGACATCCCCGCGGAAGATGATGCCAAAGATAAAATAGGCATTGCCCGCAATGGACGGCGCGTAGAACACAACCACCGCGACAGAGCGCAGCCAGCGCGGCAGTTCATTGATAAACCAGGCAAACATAAAGGACAGGATATAGCCAATGGGCCCGGTGATGACCGCGATGATGAAGGTGTTTTTGACCGAAATCAGGAAGATGTCATCCTGCAGCACAAGGTTGATGTAGTTTTTAAGGCCAATCCACCTGGCCGGCTCCAGGATGTTGTAATAGGTAAAGCTGTAGCGGATGGAGGTAAACATGGGCAGGATGTAGAAGGTGACAAACAGCACCGCAAAGGGGAGCAGGAAGAGGTAGCAGACATACATCTGCTTTGCCCTGTACCAGGCGTCTGACAGGTTCCTTTTTCTAAGGTTGATATATTTGTTCATCGTGCTCATGGTTTTGCTCCTTGGGGTACGGGGAGACCAAACTCAAGCCGTTTGTTGGTGATCTCCTTGTCAATCAGCCGGGCGTAGTCCAGGATGGTCTCCCGCGGGTCGACCCGGCGGTTGATGACCTTGCGCACAGCATTGGTGATGTTGCGCGCGGTGTAGTAGCCGCCCGCGACCTCAGGGAAGCCGACAGCGTCCTGCATGCCTTCTTCCAGAATCAGCAGGTGCTCAGCGCTCCAGGACAATTCGCGCAGCGCCTGGATATTGGCAGTCGGGTAGCGCGCGGAGGCGCCCAGGACGGCCTCGATCTCCCGGCCAAAGCGCACCTGCGCGTCCTTGGACACCCACCACTTCATAAACTCCCAGGCCTGGTTGCGCACATGCTCATCCGGGTTGGCGATCATCATGCAGCTGGCGCCGGCGGAGTGGGCGGAGCGGTCCAGCACCTGCTGGCCCTGCTCGTTGCGGGTATAGGTGCCCGGGATGAGGGCAAAATCCCACAGCCCGCGGATTTCGGGTGCTGAGACCGTCAGGAAGTTGTAGGTGGTAAAGTCCGCGATGCCAAGGGGCATTTCGCCCGAGCGGAAGCGGCTGATAAAGTCAAATTCCTGCGGCAGGCCGTAATCGGTGTACAGCGCGGTGTAAAAATCAAAGGCCAGCACCGCGGGCTCTTCCTTGAGCAGCGTTTCCGTAGCGTCCTCGTTATAAATCTTGCCGCCGTTTTGGTAGATCATCGCGTAGAGGGTGTTCTGGTTGGGCGCCGCGATGCTGGGATAGGGGATGCCGACGGACATATTGTTGCCCTGGATGGTGGGCAGCATGCCAATCAAATCCTGCCAGGTTTGCGGGGCGGTGAGGCCGTATTCGGACAGGATGTCCTCCCGGTAAAACAGCACGCTGATAACCTGCGTCTCCGGCAGGCCGTATACGCCGCCGTCCCAGGTGAGGGCGGAATAGGCGCTGGGGCGGAACTGGGCAATGACCTCCTCAAAATCGGTGAACTGGGTCAAATCCTCCGCCGCATTGCGCAGCGCGTAGTTGACCGGGTTCCACGAATCGGTGGAGACCACCAGATCCGGTCCGTTGCCGGCGACCACCGCGCCCAACAGGGCGGTCGGGTCCACCAGCTTGATGTTCACCTTGATGCCGCTCATGGGCGTAAAGCTGTCATCCACCATGGTCTTGAGCACCGTGGACTGATCCCGTCCGGTAAGCAGCCATACATTCAGCGCCGCTTCATCCGTGTACACATCGCCCAGCGCGTCATAATCCACAAAATAAGAAATGGCGGTGGACTTGCCCTCGTGCAACAGGCCGGTCAAGACGTTCTCCGCCTGGGGCTTGGGCCGCATGTCCGCGCTGTGGATGTACAGGCTGTCAATGTCCAGCTTGATCTCGCTCATCGCCTGCATGGCGGTGCCAAGGGCGGTGATGTTGTCCTTGAAGTTGACAAAGGAGCTGGTGATGCGGTAGGGGTCCTTGGCAAACTCTTCCAGCTGGGTTGCCAGGGTCTGCGCGGCGGCAATTTTGTCGGATTTCTGGCCGGTGTAGGCAGTGGCTTCATCCACAATTTTGTACAGCCGGCTGCTTTCCAAGGCCATCGCCTCAATCACCTCCGGGTACACCTGGTGCAGGTTGTAGTCACGGAAGGTATCCGGGTTCACACCGGTCAAGACCAGAATTTTCCGGTAAATCTGGTTAAGCCGGAAGACACTGTCATCCAGCTGCGTCAAGATATGGCCCATGCCGCCCAAGGTCGCCTCCAGGCGGATGGTGTGCCTGCCCTTGCTTAAATAGAAGGAATAGGGCGTGCCTTCCTCATCGCCCAGGGTTTTCATCTCCCAGGCGTTCTGGAACTCAAAGGGGATTTCGGACAGCGCATCAAAGGGCACCTTGCCGTCTATCAACAGGATGCGGCTGGATTTGCTGCCGCGCTGGTAGCGCTGACGGCCTTTGATGGTCATTTGATAAAAGCCGTCCTCCTCAATGTCCACATCCCACTGGATCCATTGGCCGGGAATGCGCCAGGGGTCGCCGCCAATGTAGTTGAGCACCACACGGCTTAAATCACCCGGCTGGGTGGCGGGGGAGGAGCGGTCATAGCGGGCATACAGGGAGGGGCTGGAGCGCAGCTGCGCCTGCTCGCCCGGCAGGTCCAGCAAAATGCCGCTGACAGCCGCGCCTTTTTGCTCGTGTTCCGCCTTGTAGCTTGCGTAATCCGGCAATACCTGCACAGGGTTGACGGACAAGCTGCGCATCAGCACCGGCTCATTGGTGGCCACCAGGCGGATGCGGTTTACGCCTTGTTGCAGATAAAAGCGGTAGGGCGCGTTCTCATAGCCCATGGCGTCCTTGAAATCCGCCGTCTGCCAGCCAAAGACCTCTGTCTGCGCCGGGCGGATCTGGTTGCCCTGGTTGTCGGTCCGCACGGGGCCGGCATCCGTCCACATGCGGGTAAAGATAAGGGTGTCCGCGCCCAGGAAGGGCACTTCACCGTTGATGTACAGCTTGCGCTCAATATCCACCCCGCGGGAGGGCACCGTCAAAAAGGTCATCTCCAGCTGGTACATGCCCGCTTCCTCAACAGACACCGTCCAGGTGATGTCAGAGCCTTCGCCGGCAAACAGTGCGGGTAAGCCATCCTCCTGGCGCACCTCAACCAGGCCTGTGGCCTCATAGTCCATCAGGTCAATGTCATAGCGCGCGTTGATATTTTTTTGGTGTTCGTGTTCTTTTAAGTACAGGGCATAGGTGTTTTCACGGCCGATGCCGATGATGGACTGCTCAAAATCCACCCCTTCGTATTTTTCCGCGAAGGTGCCGCCGCTGCCGGAGAGGGTAACCCAGGCGATGATACCGCCAATAAGAAGGAACGCGATAAGATAACCCGGCCATTTGTCACGGATTCTGTACACGGATCCCTTCCTCCTCTCTGCGGTCACGACCGTCAGCCTTGTAGTTTACTTGTGAATTTTCATGAATTTGCCAAACGATTATCTGTTGAATTTCTTGCGGAAAATCAAGATGAATCATGCCGGAATCATCAGAAACGCCTCAAAATGTAACCTTCAGTCGAACCCGGGACAATTAATCGTTTAATATCACATATAATATTCCAAATTTTTTTCGCTTTGTCAAGCATAAAAAACTGGCAGATTTTACAATCTGCCAGCAATACGTAAAAACGAACAAATATTAAATTAAATCAGACAAATTATCAATCAGAACGGCGCGGGCGGGGGCGCCTTCCGCGTTGTTGATCAAAATCGGCAGCGCGATCAAGGTGTATTCGCCAGCCGGCACATCGGCCAGCGCCAGGCCTTCCAGGATGATGATGTCGTTTTTCAAAAAGGCCAAATGGGTGGGGTGGCCGGGTTGGTCACGCTCCACCCCCAAGGCGTCCGTGCCAATGCCCTTGATGCCAATATCCGCCAGGTACTCAGCTGCATCCTTTCGGATATAGACGAAATCCGCGTCACCCACCCGTCCGGCAGAGTTCTGGCTTCTCAGCAGGACAAAATCATCTTTGCCAATGGGTAGATTGATTACATCATCCCTGGTGATCGCGTCCTGCGCGTGGCTTAGGTCAAACAGCTTGCACCGGGTAATCAGTTTCTCAAGCGGCATGTCCTCCATTGTCCAGCCGTCCTGCATCATATGGCGCGGGGTATCCAGGTGGGTGCCGGTGTGCAGGTTCATGGTGATGCTGGTCTCATTGATGGCGTCCTTTGGCATCTGCTTGTCCAGGTGGTGGGTGGGGCGTTTTCCCTCCCTGCCGCGGTACACCGGCATATCGCGGTGAATGGGCATGGAGATATCATAAATTGTCATTTTTCTTCCTTTCCGTCTGTCTTGGGCTTGCCCTGGCTCAGGTCAATCTCATGCCAGGCGCGGCCGTCTTCCTTCAGCAGCCTGTCCGCGCGCGCAGGCCCGCGGGAGCCGGGCTCATAATTGGGGTAGCTGTCCACCTCCGGCGCGCACATCTGCTCCACACTTTCCACAAATTTCCAGGACTGCTCCAACTCGTCCCAGCGGGTAAACAGGGAGGAGTTGGCGCGGAAGGCCTCCAGGATCAATTGCTCATAGGCTTCGGGCACGTTGCCCTCAAAGCGGCTGCTTTGCGCGTAGTTCAATTCCACTTGGTCCACCACAAACTCGTTGCCGGGGCGCTTGGCGTTAATCTGGAAATACATGCCCTCATTGGGCTGCACGGAGATCACCAGCAGGTTGGGCGGCTGGGTCTTGAACTCCTCATAGAAATTGATGCCGGGCAGGCGCTTGAACTCAATCACAATCTGTGTGCGCCGCCGGTCCAGGCGCTTGCCGGCGCGGATGTAAATGGGCACCCCGCCAAAGCGGAAATTGTCCACGCTTACCCGCAGCGCGATATAGGTGGGGGTGAGGGAATGGGGGTCCACCATCTCCTCCTCCCGGTAGGCGGGCACCGGCTTGCCCTTGATCTGGCCCGCGCCGTACTGCCCCAGGGCAATGCCATCACAGGCGCCCTTGGGCTCATACCGCCGCAGCGCACGCAGGGCCTTGACCTTCTCGTCCCGGATGGACTCGGGCATCAAATCCGCCGGCGGCTCCATGGTAATGAGGGCCAGCATCTGCAGCAGATGGTTTTGCAGCATGTCCTTTAAAATGCCGGCCTGCTCATAATAGGCGCCCCTGCCCTCAACGCCCAGGTCCTCCGCGGCGGTAATCTGGATGTTGTCAATATAGTGGTGGTTCCACAAGGGCTCAAACAGGGTGTTGCCAAAGCGCAGGGCCAGGATGTTGCGGATCATCTCCTTGCCCAGGTAGTGGTCAATGCGGTACACCTGGCGCTCCAGCAGCGCGGTTGAGAGGGTAGCGTTCAATACCCGCGCGCTTTCAAGGTCCGAGCCAAAGGGTTTTTCAATCATCACCCTGTGGTTGATGTCCCCCCGCTTGACTAGGTGGTGCTCACTCAAGTGGGTCACAATGGGGCTGAAATGCTCCGGCCCCACCGCCAAGAAAAAGATGCGGATGGCAGGTTTGCTGAAGCCCTGCTCAATGCCCTCCAACCGCTCCTTGAAGCCTTTGTAGCTGTCTGGCTGGCTGATAAACTCCATCTGGTGGTATTGCAGCTTGTCCAAAAAGCGTGCCAGGTGTTCTTCAATTACCTGGGTACGGGAATGCTCCTTGATGGATTCTCGCGCCTGGTTGCGGTATTCTTCTTCGCTCAAGCCGCGCCGGCCAATGGCCAGGAAGCTGGCTTCCTCCGGCAGCTGGCCCTCCGCCACAAGGTGGTATAAGGCTGGCAGCAGCTTGCGGTGGGTCAAATCCCCGGTGCCGCCAAAGATCATAAAAGTCAGCGCGTGGTGGTTATTGTTGTTTCCGTTCGTCTTCATGTTCACTCCTGATTGTGTGTGGTATACAGCAATACCTTACCCATTCAGGGGAACACTTAATTTGTCTTTGAGCACATAGCGTGTCCCAAACACTGTGATATCAAGGCCCGCTCCTTCCAACACTTCAAAACGCGCGGCAGTTTGGTCAACCGTCACCTTGATTAAACTGCCCTGGTAGGTGAGGGTAAAGGCATAGCCTTCAAGCTCCTTTGGCAGACAGGGCCGGAAGACCAGGCCGTCGTGGTGCAGCCGCAAGCCGCCAAAGCCAAACACAATGCCCATCCAGCAGCCGCCCATGTTGGCGGCATGGATGCCGTCCGCCGTATTGCCGTGGGTGTCCTCCAAATCCAGCACCGCGCTTGCGCGGTAGTAGGAGAAGGCCTTCTCCACCTGCCCGGTTCGCGCCGCCATCATGGAGAACATGCACTCCGACAGCGAGGAATCGTGCGTGGTGATCTCTTCATAATAATCATAGGTTTTACGGATGACGTCCTCGCTTTCGCCCTCCTCATACAAAAAGTGCGCCAGCACCGTGTCCGCCTGCTTGCAGACCTGGTGGCGGTACAGGTAGAGGGGATGGTAGTGTAATAGCAGCGGGAATTTCTCCTCCGGGATGCTGTCCAGATCCATCCTGGCCTTTTTCAAAAAGGCGTCATCCTGCGCGCTGATGCCCAGGGTTTCATCAAAGGGCAGGTACATGGACGCGGCTGCTTTTTGGAAGGCGCCCAGTTCTTCCTGCGTTAGCCCGGTTTTGCGGATGACTGCATCCAGCCTGCCGGCCTTCTTCAAATCCGCGCATAAGCTGACCAGCCCGTTTAGGTGGTCCTGCGCGGAGCGGTTGGTGTAGTAGTTGTTGTTCACCACACAGCTGTACTCGTCCGGCCCTGTCACGCTGTCAATGCGGAACTGGCCATCATAAAAATGTCCCGCGTCCATCCACAGCCGCGCGGTTTCAATCAGGATTTCAGCGCCGGTATCCACCATAAAGTTCGCATCACCCGTTGCCTGGTAGTAGGTTAAAAAAGCGCGGGCCACAGCCCCGTTGATGTGGTACTGCGCGGAGCCGGAGGGGAAATAGGCGGAGCACTCGCTGCCGGTAATGGTGCGCCAGGCGTACAGCGCGCCTGTTTGGTGGCCCATCTCCCGGGCATGCTCTTTCGCGGAAGGCAGCATCGCGGCGCGGCTTCTCAGCAACTGCAGCGCGATCTCCGGATTGGTCAGCAAAAAGAAGGGGAACATGTAGATCTCTGTATCCCAGAAATAATGGCCCTCATAGCCTTCGCCGGACAAACCCTTGGAGGCGATGTTGCCAATACCGTCCCGCCCGGCCGAAGCCAGCAGCGTATACATGGACCAGGTGAGGGAGGCATTCAGCCCCTCGTCCCCGGTGACGCTGGCGCCTGCATGATGCCAGAATTGATTCAAATAGTCCTGCTGCTTTTGTGCCCAGTCCGCAAAATCTGCGGCGGCAGCCTGCTCAAGCAGTGCCAGCGCGTCTTCCTTTGGATGGTCAAAGCGCCGCGCGTCCGTGAACACGCAGTACTTCGTCAGGGTGAGCGATTCGTTCTTCTCAACCGCGCCTGTGAATACGGCTTCATTGACCTCGCCCGCTGTTTGATATTCAGCTGGCAATTGCGGCACACTGCGGTGGGTAACGGCGCTTGCCATCACCAGATCCGACTGGGTCGTCTGCGCGGTCATCAACAGGACGCCGTCCCTGATGACGGCTTCCCGCACATCAATCATCTTTTTGCCCACGGAGGCTTTGCGTGGGTCATGCAGGTCAAAATCCTGCACCACATCCCCGTGCTGGGAGGAGGTGATTTGAATGGAACCGGACCAGTTGATCGGCGTGATCTGAACCTGCATAACGATCAGCTGCTGCACATCAAAGGAGGCCAGCCTGCTAAACAGCAGTTTTGTCTGTTTGCCCTTGGGCGAGGTCCAGGTGATGTCGCGGGTATAGACGCCGCGCCGCATGTCCAGTTCCTGCTCAAAATGGTCCAAGGTGCCTTCAAAGCAACTGAAGCGCTCCCCATCCAGCAGGATGTCCATGCCCTGTGTGTCGATGATGTTGACAATGCTCTGCTGTGTCTGCGCAAAGCCGTATAGCTTTTCCTCGTAATGAATGGGCGCGCTGTCATAAAAGCCGTTGATATAGCTGCCCCGGACGGAGCGCACGCCCGCCGGCACACCTTCCTCGAAGCTGGCGCGCATGCCCAGGTAGCCGTTGGCAATGTGAAACAAGGTCTCCCGCCGGGCCAGTTCCTTTTGATCAAAGCCTGAAAAACGAATCCGCATATCTGCTTCCTCTCTTGTTTTATTGATTGTCTATGCCCAAGTATAACAGAAACCCGGATGCGACGCATCCGGGCTTCTGGTGTCCTGATGGTTTAAGGAATGGAGATATTGGAACGTCTGACAAAGCCGCGGATGGGCTGGCCGTTGTAGGTTGTCTCGATGTAGGCCCACCTGTCATCCAGGTAGGCAAGCAGGGTCACATTGGTGCCGGCGCTCAATTCAAAGATCTTTTGCGGCTGGATGATGGGGTCATCATTCACCGGGGCGTTCTTTGTGATGGTCGCTGTCTGGCTGCCGAAGTAAATCTCCGGGACACTCAAATCGCCTGGCAGCGCGGATTTGGAGATGTAGCCAATGCGGTAGAGGTTGTTGGAGAGGCCGTAGCCAATCAAGGCCCAATCGCCTTGCGTGCCCCACACCCTCAGCCGGCCGCCGCTGACGGCTGCCTTGCCGTTGGAGGCGCGGTAGTAATCAGTGCCCGGGCCGGAGTAAACAGCCTGTGAGCTGCCCCTGAAGGAGAAGGTTTGGTAATTGGGCAGCATCTGCGCTTCGGTGATGGTGGCCGGGTCACGGAAGACGAAGACCACCTCATTGGGGCTGGCCACGCCCGAGCTGCTCACCGTCACGGTGACGGTGGAGGAACCGGAGAGCACATAGCCGCTGGGCGCCTTGCTTCTGTCCGCGGTGATTTTCTGGGGCGCGGCGGAAGATACGCTGACCGTGGTGGAGTGCAGGATGGCGCCGTCCTGGTCTTTGTAGACCACCGGCACATTCACGGTGACAGGCGGGGCAGGGGGCGCGTAGGTAAACACCACCTGGGCGGGGTTGGCCACACCCGCGCTGCTCACGTTCACCTGCACATTGCGCGCGCTTTGCAGCACATAGCCGCTGGGCGCCCTGCCGTCATTGGCGGTCACAGTCGAGGTGCCCTGGGAGAACGTGACGGTGTGCCGGAAGAATTCCTTGTTGGCGTTGTCCTGGTAGATGACCGTCACATTGGCGCTGACCGGCTTGGCATACAGGAAGACCACGCGGTCCTGTGACAGCATGCCGTTTTGGTACACAGTCACGTTGACATTTCTGGCGTTTTGCAGGGTATACCCGCTGCCCACCCTGCCGTCATTGGCCGTGATGGTGTGGGTGCCCTGGCCCAGGGCGCGCGTCTCGGTGTGTAAGGTCTTGCCATCGGTGTCTCGGTATTCAATGGTCAGCTGCGCGCTCACAGGCATGGCGTAGGTGAAGATTACCTGGTTTTGGGAGACAGTGCCGTTGGCGTACACGGTCACCTGCACGCTGCGGTTGCCCTGCAATTGGTAGCCGCTGGGCGCGCGGCTGTCATCCGCGGTGATGGTATGGGTGCCCGGCGCAAGCTGCCGGGTCTCATTAAAGAGGGGGTTGTTGGCCGCGTCGCGGTAGAGAATCTGGATGTTGGCCTTGACGGCGGCGCGGTAAGTAAAGATGACCGTGCTGGGGAAGGTTACGCCCTGGCTGGACGCGTACACCACAATGCTGCGGGCGGAGGTCAGCTCCATCCCGGATGGCACCATGTTGTCATCCGCCGTCACCGTGGTATAGCCCGGCTGGACGGCAGCCTGGGTGGTGCGCAGCACATTGCCCGCCTCATCCCGGTAGCTGACCGGTACATAGAACAGGCTGGGGGTAGGCGTCGCAGACTGCAGCCGGCTGACGACGAAGTTGGCTTCACGCGGCGCGGTGGTGCGGTCGCTATTGACAACCACCACCATATCGCTGGCGCCGGATACATAGTAGCCCTGCGGCAGCTTGCTGGCGTCTGCCTTGACAAGCTGGGTGCCGACGTTGAGCAGCCGGTACTCACTGGCGATGACCTGGTTGTAGATGTCCTTGTAGTAAACGGGGAAATACACCTGCTGCGCAGGCGCCTGGGTGGGGGTGGGCTGGGCATAGGCCAGCTCGTAGCTGAAGATGACGCCGTTGGGCACGGCACGGCCGGTGTTGTCCACCTGCACATAGATGCTGCGCGTGCTCACCAGCCGGTAACCGGGCACCTGGCTGTCATCCGCCGTGATGATGTTCTGGCCGGGGGAGACGCGTACATTGACGGTTTTCAAGGTCTGCCCCTGGGTGGTCATGTAGTGCACAGGCACAGTAAACTGCGCGCCAATGGGGATGGGGTTGGGATAGGCGTAGAAATACACCAGCTTGTTGCTGACATAGGCAAAGCGCTCATCCGGCAGGATAATCTCATACCAGCCGGATTCCACCTGGCCTGTGGTCTTGAACACCTCGCCGGAATTGCCCCTGCCGATGATGGGATAATCCGTGCTGCCGCCGCTGCGCAGGTTGACGCTGCCGCTGCCAAGGATGGTCACCTCGCCGACAATCATCATGCCGTCAGCATGCGCGGGAACAGCCATGATGCCAAGCAGCATCATCAGCGCCAGCATCAGGGAGAGTAATTTTTGCCTGGGATTTTTCATGTTTTACACCTCTTCTAACATGGTCATTCAGAAAGGATCATACACTATTTAGTATACCTTGACTGACTTACATTAAACGATGTGCTATGATGCACACAGGGGGGAGTAAGATGGCAGATCGCAAGAATTACAACACACAGATGGAGCAGATCATCGCCCAGGTGGCGCAAAGCGGCAGAAAGGCTTCGCTTCTGTTGCATGTCTGCTGCGCGCCCTGCTCCAGCGCGGTGCTGGAGCGCCTGGCGGATGTGTTTGACATCACCCTCTTCTTTGACAATCCAAACCTGGATACAGCCGGTGAGCATGAGCAGCGCGCGCTGGAAACCGCCCGCCTGGTTCAGGAGATGGGCCTTTTTGCCCGCGTCATCATTTCGCCGTATGATCCGGATTCCTACCTGCATGCCGTAAAAGGGCTTGAGCGGGAGCCGGAGGGCGGCGCGCGGTGTGTGGCCTGTTTCAACCTGCGGCTGACAAACAGCGCACACAAGGCAAAGGAGTTGGGCTGTGACTGGTTTACCACCACCCTGACCATCAGCCCGCGCAAGGACGCTGCCTTGCTCAATGACCTGGGTCTGGGGATTGGTGAACGCATTGGCGTGCCCTTCTTGCCCAGCGACTTCAAAAAGCGGGGCGGCTATCAGCACTCCATCGCGCTGAGCCGGGCGTTTGAATTGTACCGGCAGGATTACTGCGGCTGCGTGTTTTCCAAACGCCACAAGGAGTAATCAGGCTTCATCGCCTTTTCAACGCCTTCAGCTATTAAACGGGCTGGGGCCTTGTTTTCATGCACGGCCTACCATCTGTTCTTTACTTTTTCAAGAAACCCAATCAAGTTTTCAATATGAAGCGTCATGCCGTCATCCAGGATGGCTGTGCCGGTGAAGCGGCCAAACACCTGGTGCTGGTCAGAGGACAGCACAACCGCGTTGATGTGCGCGGCCCGGTCCAAAATCGGCTCAAAGCGCAGGTTGAGGCGGTTGTCCCCGTCCGTCACCTGCCAGGGGGCCAGATAATCCAGCTTGCCGCTGACACGCGGCACCTCAAAAGAAACCTGGCCCAGTTTGGTTGCCTTGCCGCCGTAAAACAGCATATTTTCCGTGGCGTTTGAGGTGTCGCCGAAGCCGTGCCCAATGTTGAGCCCAAAGGCGCGGCCATTGACGATGCCGGAGGCGGAGCCCCAGTACCATTCGTTGCTGTAGGGCCATACCCCGCGTCCCCAGTCCAATACGCCAAAGGCGGTGGCGGGGGAGAAATAGATGTCCTTTTGCCCAAAGATAACCCTGCCCTGCGCCGGCAGGCAGTTGATCTTTTGATTATAATAAAAATGATGAGGTTTTTTGCGGAAGGGCGTCACAATCACCATGCTGTCCTGGGGCGGGTTCTTAAGTTCCAAATCAAACAGAAGCTGTGTGCCTTTCTCTTTAAAATCATAGATATGCCCATAGATTTCCCGCTTGCTACCGCTGGTGACAAAGTTCAGTTCATAATTCTTGCCGGCGATGCGGCTGTTCCCGCCCGCAGAGGAGGCAGGCAGGTTGAGTTTGCCCATCGGAAACCAGGTGATGAAACTTTGGGTGTGCTGGGCTTTCTCAGTAAAGTCAAGCAGGCTGACCGAGCACATGCCCATGTAGCCGTTGTCCGCGATGGTAAAGGCAATGCCGGCATGTTCGCTGCACACCAGGTAATAATCCCATTCCTTTATCCGGTACCGCGGCGCTTTGATCCGCTGCCTGTCATAGGATTTGATCAATGAATAGGCGTAGCCCACTTCGGTCAACCGCCCGTTGCGGTGATGCAGCGGCCCTTCATTCAACATCCTGGTTTGCATACGGTCCTCCTTCTATGCGCTTGGAACTGGTGGTATTATACCATGTTTCGATATTCACACAGACCAGGCCGCGCGCAGCCTGCCAACAGCCGCTTCCACCTGGTCATCCTCCAGGCCGCCAAAGCCCATCACCAGGGCAGGCGGCAGCTTGGCATCCAGGCAAAAATCATGAAGCCCCTGCAAAGGAATCTGCTGCACGGCTGCCTTTTTGATCAATTCTTCTTCTGACCGGCCTTTGATGCCAAACAAGAAATGAAGCCCTGCCTCCTGCCCAAACAGAAAACTGCCTGGGATTAGTTCAAGCAGCGCGCACAAGCGTTCACAGCGCTTCTGGTATCGGCTTCCGGCGCGGCGCAGGTGGCGGGTGTAATGCCCTTCTTTGATAAAGCGGGCCATGGTGTGTTGCTCAAACCGGGTCACCGTCTCCCCGCTGCGAAGCGCTGCGCTGGTAAACCTGCGGCTTAACTCCTGGGGCAGCGCCATATAGGCGATACGCAGCCCCGGGGCCAGGGAGCGGGAGAAGGTGCTCAGGTAAATCACCTTGCCAGCGGCGTCCAGGCTTTGCAAGGCAGGCAGCGGCCTGGTCGCGTAGCGGAATTCGGAGTCATAGTCGTCCTCAATCACATACCGCCCAGGGTGTTGCTGCGCCCAATGCAGCAGCTCCGCCCGCCGGCTGGCTGGCATGCTTACCCCGGTGGGAAACTGGTGAGCTGGGGTGATGTAGATCAGGTCCACCTCCGCGCGGGCAAGCGCGTCCATGCGCAAGCCGTTTTCATCAAGCAGGATGGGGACAGGCGTATGCCCGGCGCGCCGGATGACGCGGGCGGCCTCCAGGTAGCCCGGATTCTCACAGGCAATGCGCAAAGGCCGCTCAAACAGCGCGCAGATGGCAAGCAGCAGCTGGTCTACACCCGAGGCGATCACCATGTTGTCAACAGTGGTCTGCACCCCACGGAACTGATATAAAAATTCTGCCAGCGCCGCGCGCAGGCTGTGTTCGCCCCTGGGGTTGCCGCGGTTCATCAAATCCGGTTCATCCAGCAGCGTTTCGCGGATCAGCCGCGCCCACAGCTTGCGGGGAAACAGGTTGATATCCGTGGACTGGGGGAGCAGGTCAAACAAGACGGGTGAGTGCGCTTCCGCTTGATGAACGGGCTGGGTTATGTCAGCCGAAGTCAGGGGCAGCATCTCCTCCACAAACAGGCCGCTTCGCGCTTTTGCGGTGATAAAGCCTTCCGCCTTTAACAAGGAATAGGCGTTGTTGACCGTTTGCTCGCTGATGCCCAAATGCCGGCTCAGCGCGCGGCGGGAGGGAAGCCTGGTGCCGCCTGCGATTTTGCCCGCCATAATATCCCGCGAGATGGCGCGGTATAGCTGTTCATACATGGGCAGCGCGCTTGCGATATCCAGGATTGGCGTCAAATCGGTCACGGGCACCTCTGGTATTTTAAAATTGATATGTTCTGGTACTTTACAAAATACCAGTTACCTATATCATCATAAGCAATTCCTGGTATCTGTCAAGGAGGACGCAATGCAAGGCAAGAAAACAAATCAAACGCTCCGGCTGGCGCTGGCCGGTATGATGGTGGCTGTGGTAATGGTATCCAACTACATCAGCATCCCCACCGCCTTTTCCAGGCTGCACGTGGCCAACGCCATCTGTCTGCTTGCGGGCATGCTGTTTGGCGGGCTGCAGGGCGGCATCATCGCGGGGCTTGGATCCGCGCTGTTTGACCTCACCTACCCGGCCTACGCGGCGGAGGCATGGATCACCTTTTTGATGAAGGGCACCATGGCGCTGCTGTGCGGGCTCATTGTGAGCAGCGCCTGGGGCAGACGCAAGGGCCGCATGGCCTTAATCACCGGCTCCCTGGTTGGCGCTATCACCTATATTGTGCTGTATATCTCAAAAAACTACATCATGCTGCGCTGGGTGCGTCCGGTTCCGGTGGATACCATCGCCCCGGCACTGATTGGCAAACTTACCTCCTCCTTAATCAACGGCCTGTTCGCAGTCATCGTCGCGCCCATCCTCTTTGCGGCCTTGCTGCCAGCCCTTAAACGCGCGGGCCTGGCACACCAATTGCCATCCATCAACAACGCGAAGCAATAATCCTAAAAAACCCGATAAATCCTCCTTTTCATGTGTATAATCAAGACATGGAAAGGAGTTTTTTTATGAATATCAATGATTTCAGGGTTATTGGAGCTGAATCTGTCAAACTGCGGGACTTCCCCAACAAGGCTGACAAATCCATCAGCAAGTCCCACATCAAGGAAGTGAAAATCCCGGACAACATCAAAAAGATGGCTGAGATTCAGGAAAAACTGTACGCGGAGAACCAGCATTCCCTGCTCATCGTGCTGCAGGCGATGGACGCGGCGGGCAAGGATGGTGTCATCCGCCATGTGATGAGCGGGTTGAACCCGCAGGGCACGCAGGTGGTCAGCTTCAAGGTGCCCTCCAGCGAGGAGAACGACCACGATTTCCTCTGGCGCATCCACAAGGCGCTGCCGCGGCGCGGGGAGATCGGCATCTTCAACCGCTCGCATTATGAGGATGTGCTGGTCGCCCGGGTGCACGACTTGGTCCGCTATTCCCAATTGCCGCCTGCCCTGATCACGGATGATTTCTGGGACCGCCGCTACCGGCAAATCCGGGATTTTGAGCGCTACCTGCACGAGAACGGCACACGGGTCATCAAGATTTTCCTGAACGTCTCAAAGGAGGAGCAGCGCGAGCGCCTGCTGGACCGCATCAATGAGCCGGATAAAAATTGGAAGTTCTCATCCGGCGACATCCATGAGCGCACCTATTGGGATGAGTATATGAAAGCGTACGAGCAGATGCTGGAGCATACGGCGACAGAGGACGCGCCCTGGTTTGTGGTGCCGGCGGACAACAAATGGTTTGCCCGCTACCTGGTCAGCGAGATTGTGCTAAACGCCCTGCAGCAGATTGACCCGCAGATTCCGGAGTTGGCGGAGAGCGAGCGGGCAAAATTGGAGGAGTGCAGAAAACTGCTGGAGGAAGATCAAGGCTAAGGCAAGGTTGCACTGCAAAGCAAAAACCCCGCGATGGTGCGGGGTTTTGACATAGTCTGTGTATACGATTAGCGCTTGGAGAACTGGGGCGCGCGGCGGGCTCCCTTGAGGCCGTACTTCTTGCGCTCCTTCATCCGCGGGTCGCGGGTTAAGAAACCGGCGCGCTTCAGCTCGCCCCGCAGCTCGGGGTTGGCCTTGCACAAGGCGCGGCTGATGCCGTGGCGGATGGCGCCGGCCTGGCCGGTCAAACCGCCACCCTTGACGTTGACCAGCACATCAAAGCCGGTCACGTTCACCAGCGCCAGGGGCTGGCGGACGGACATCTTCAAGGTCTCCAAACCAAAATAGTCATCCAGCTCACGCTTGTTGATGATGATGTCACCCTTGCCGGGGACGAGGCGGACGCGCGCGACAGCTTTCTTGCGGCGGCCTACTGCATTAATATCTGCCATGTTCTTTCACTCCCTCTTAGCGTTCAAGAGCAAGCATCTCAGGCTTCTGGGCCTGCTGCAGGTGCTCGTTTCCGGTGTAGATAAACAGCTTTTTCAGCATCGCGCGGCCAAGGGGACCCTTGGGCAGCATGCCTTTTACCGCGTGCTTCACCGCGAAGTCTGATTTCTTGGCCATCAGGTCGCGGTACTTGGTTTCTTTCAAGCCGCCGACATAGCCGGAATGATGATAATAAATCTTCTGGTCCAGCTTCTTGCCAGTCAGAACGACTTTATCGCTGTTGATGATAATCACATAATCCCCGCAATCCACGTGGGGGGTGTAGGTGGGTTTGTGTTTGCCGCGCAGGATGTTGGCAACCTGGCTGGCAAGACGCCCCAGCACCATGCCGTCCGCGTCAACGACATACCATTTGCGCTCTACGGTCTGCGCATTCGCCATGTAGGTATTCAAGCGAAACTCCTCCTTAGATGATTCCGAAACTTGGTGTGGCTTGCCTGATGGTCGCAGGTTTGCCGTGAAGTTCAATAGTCCCGGGGCTAATGAGCCTATTGACGCAAAAATTATCTTATAAAATCATTTTGCCTTTGTCAAGCAAAAAATTAGGAAAACCCGCGTTTTTTCGCTCAAAACCACCCAGAAGGCAGGATGAGGGGGTCAAATCCCGCAACCATCGCGTTTTTATGTCCACACAAGTTGACCAAACCTCTAACTTTGATAAGATAAGATGAACGTCACATGCGGCGGGACTTACACTGCTTTGGTTCCGCCAGCGGACGTAGAGGAGAATCAGCGTGCAATACCTTATCATTGGCGTTATTTTAATTTTGGCCTTGTTGGCGATCCGTCTGTCCAACAAGCACGGCATCCCGGCACTGCTTTTGTTTATTGTGCTGGGCATGGGCTTTGGCGTGCTGGGCTTGAAGTTTGATAATTTCGAGTTTGCCGATGGCCTGGCGACCGTCGCCTTGATGGTCATCATGTTCTACGGCGGCTTTGGCACCAACTGGAACATGGCGCGCCCGGTGGCGAGGGAAGCGATTATATTAAGTTCCCTGGGTGTGGTGACCACCGCCTTGCTCACAGGCTTGTTCTGCCATTTTGTGCTGGGGTTTTCCATGCTGGAGGGCATGCTGATCGGCTCCATCGTGGGCTCAACCGACTATGCCAGCGTGTCCAACATTCTGCGCTCCAAAAACCTGAACCTCAAATACAACAGCGCGTCCTTGCTGGAATTGGAAAGCGGCTCCAACGACCCGACCGCCTACACCATGACCATGGTCTTCCTATCCATCATCATGGGCACGGAACTGTCCATCCCAGTGTTGATTCTCTCCCAGGTTGCCCTGGGGCTATTGGTTGGCTTTGTCTTTGCCTGGCTGTTTGGCAAATACTTAAGAAGCATGAGCGCGCAAGCCGATGGCCTGTCCGCTGTTTTGATGGCGGCCGCCATGCTCATCACCTACGCGGTGACCTCCTTGCTTGGCGGCAACGGCTATCTTGCCCTGTATATCCTGGGCATCCGCCTGGGCAATATGGAGTTCCGTGACAAGCGCGAGGTGGTCTTCTTCTTTGACGGCTTTTCCGAAATCATGCAGATCGCCCTCTTCTTCGTGCTGGGTCTGCTGAGTGATTTCAACAAATTTTTGCAGGCCTTTCCCATCGCGCTGGCTATTATGCTGTTCATGACCATCCTGGCGCGCCCGCTATCTGTATGGGGATTGATGCTGCCGTTTAAATTAAAGCGCAATCAGCTCAACATGCTCTCTTTGGCCGGGATCAGAGGGGCCGCGGCTATCGCCTTTGCCATTTTGGTCATCAACAGCAAAGTGCCCTTCTCCATGGATATCTACCACATTGTGTTTGGCATCTGCTTGCTCAGCTCCCTTGTGCAGGGCAGCCTGATGCCACCGGCGTCCCGCAAGCTTGACATGCTGGACCCCAACGATACCGTACTCAAAACCTTCAATTACTACCAGGACAAGGCCGAGGTGGGTTTTCTGGAAACCCAGATTCACCCCGGCAGCGACCTGGTGGGCAAGCAGGTGAAGGACCTGCGGCTGGAGTTTGATTTCATCGTCGCCAAGATCGAGCGCGATGGCCATACTGTCGTGCCCCGCGGTCATGTGGTGCTGCAGGAGAACGACCGGATCGTCCTGGGCGGGGAGCGGCATTTTGACCAGACTGGTCACGACCTAACCGAGTTCACGATCCCGCACGGGCACAAGTTCGCCAATCAAACTGTGAAGGACCTTGCCTTGCCTTCTGACACCCTGATTGTCATGGTGCAGCGCCGCGGGGGGGAGATCATCGTGCCCCTGGGCGACACCCAGTTAATGGAAGGGGATAAGGTAATTCTGCTGAAGGTAGAGCAAGCGGAAAACAATAAAAAAACATTCCTGAAACGGCGTATAAAATTATAATCACCTCAGATAAGTCGATTCCTACCTTCTAACTCAGATGGACTGAAAAGAGCAAACTCTTGGCGGAAGACGGTATCCCAGGAGAACTGTATGAATAAGAAGATTCGCGTTTTAAGTGGCATCGACCGAATTTCTGAATTTGACCATCTGCTCAAAGGCAAGCGCATCGGGCTGATGACCAACCCAACGGGCATCAACCGGAATTTTGAGAGCACCATTGACATCCTGCACGGCCGCTATGGCTTGTCCGCGCTGTTTGCCTGTGAGCATGGTGTGCGCGGTGACCGCCAGGCGGGGGAGGAGGTCAGCACTTATATTGATGAGGAAACCGGCTTGACCGTCTATAGCACCTACGGCAAATCCAACCGGATGAGTGATGAAATGCTGGACGCCTTTGACATCCTCGTCTTTGATATTCAGGATGTGGGCGTGCGCTTTTACACCTATTTGTACTCACTGTCCTATGCCATGGAAGCCTGCGCCACGGCCGGCAAGCAGGTATTGGTCCTGGACCGCATCAACCCCATCGGCGGGCACAAGGTTGGCGGCACCATCCTGGATTTGCGGTTTTCCTCCTTCGTGGGAGATTATGAATTGCCCACACGCCTTGGTCTAACCATTGGGGAATACGCTTTGTATATCAAGGACTATTTAAAGCTGGACCTTGATTTGACCGTCGTGCCCTTATCAAGTTGGTCACGTGATTTGTATTTGGATGACACAGACTTGCCCTGGGTTGCGCCTTCACCAAACTGCCCGGATCTGGCAGCCGCGCTGTGCTATGTCGGTACCTGTATCTTTGAAGGGGTCAATGTGTCAGAAGGCCGCGGCACCACCCAGCCTTTCCAGTTTATCGGCGCGCCGTTTATCAACGCCAGAGCGCTCAAGGAGCGCATGAACGCGCACCACTTGCCCGGCGTGCACTTCAGACCTACCTCCTTTGTGCCCACTTTTTCCAAACACGCGGGCACGCTGTGCCACGGTGTGCAGATGCATATCCTGGATCGTGAGCAGGCGGACAGCTTCTATGCAGGGCTTTTGCTGCTGGAAACCATCTGGCAAATGCACCCGGATGAGATCGAGTTTATCTCCTGGGATGGGAGCATGCACTCGCTGGACAAGCTGCTGGGTACAGACGCCTTCCGCAAGGGGGAGCTTGGCGCCAAAGCGTTGCTTGAAAAGCAAAAGCCAGGCGTCGCCGCCTTCCGCGAAGCCAGCAAGCCCTATATGATTTATTGATTTTGCAATCAAAACTGATAATAGGAGATTTTCTTTTGTCTGTTGTCCAGATTCAACTCCAAATTCTCCCTTTTATTCATTGACAGGGTGCCTCTTATCTCTTTATCATCAATGGGAAAGCGAGGTACAGCGTATGAATCAGGATGAACAGCAAAAAAGAACCACCATTTCAAAGAACCGTAAGCTTGCCTATTACCTGGGCATGGGCTTGTCAGGGATTGGCCTTGTCCTCTTTTTATCGGTCTTTGTCAGCATCGCCTCCCGGATATCCTCGCCCACCTTTGGCATGCCGGATGGCTCGCCCATGTTGCGGGGCATCATCGGGTTCATTTTGATTTTTATCGGTCAAGCCATCGCCAACATTGCCAAAAGGGGTTTGGCGGGCTCCGGCGTGGTGCTGGATCCGGAAAAAGCGCGGGAGGACCTGGCGCCCTACACCCACATGGCCGGCGGCATGGTGAAGGATGTGGCGGAAGGATTCCGTGAGGGCGCAGGGGATGAAAAGAAGGCCCCGCCGCATGTGATGCTGCGCTGCCGTTCCTGTGAGACCCTCAACCCGGAGGACGCCAAATACTGTAAACAGTGCGGCAAATTATTGTAGGTAAATCAATATAAAACAACAGGCGTTTCCGCTCATCCGGAAGCGCCTTTTTTAATGTCTGTATACATCGCAGAAAATGTTTTTATTTTGCATTTATCCCCTTGTATTGAGCTGGCGGGTACTGTATGATGAACTTGGAAAGCAAGAAAAACGGTACCCATTATTTGGCAAAATGCTTGATATTGAGTGGTTTCCTGCGCCTATGCGCAGGCAGGAATAGGAGAGACAGCCGCCATGCACAGAAGAAGGGATCCCCTGATTGCAGGATTTGCGTTATTCGCGATGTTCCTTGGGGCAGGTAACATTATCTTCCCTCCCTATACAGGGGTGCATGCGGGATCCTCCTGGGTGGCTGCGGCCTTCGGTTTTGTGATTACTGGGGCAGGCCTGCCTATCCTGGGCGCGGTGGCAGTGGCCAAGGTGGGCGGCGACAGCAATGAGTTAAGCCGCCGCTTTTCCATCACCTTTGGCAAGGTGCTCAACCTGCTTATCCTCATCATGATCGGTCCGCTCTTCGCCATCCCGCGCACAGCGGCCACCACGACGGAGATGTCAGTCTTGCCTTTCTTGCCGCAGGGTACCTCCATCACCATCGCGTTTGCCGTCACCTCTGCCATCTTTTTCCTGTTGTCCTATTTGCTGTCCATTTCAGAAGGCAAGGTGCTGGACACCATGGGCGGGCTGTTAACGCCGGTGATGATCGTGGCGCTGACTTTGCTGGCCATCCTGTCCTTTGTCAACCCCATTGGCACGCCGGTTGAAAGCACCATCACGGAAGCGCCCTTTTATTATGGTTTTACCTCCGGTTACCAAACCATGGATGGCATCGGCTCGCTGGTTATCAGCGCGTCCATTGCCATGTTGCTGGCCAAAAAGGGCTATGAGGGCAAGGAAAAGCACCGCATTCTGCTCATCGCCGCGCTGATCGCAGGCGTTCTATTGGGATTGGTGTATTTTGCCTATACCTGGATTGGCGCGTCAGGCAGCTCCTTCTTGCAGGGCATTTCAGACCGCACGGTGATGCTGACCACCGCTGCCAACCGCTTGGCCGGCGTCTTTGGGCAGGCCGTGCTGGGCATCATCATCTTCTTCGCCTGCCTCACCACGGCATCTGGCCTCACGGTCACCTTCGCGCAATATATCAACAAACTCACCAACAACAGGGTGCCCTACAAGGTGCTGGTCGCCTTGGTCACCGTGTTCAGCTTTGCCATCTCCCAAATCGGGGTGGAGGGTATTATCTCCCTGGCGGCGCCGGTGCTGGAGGTCATCTATCCCATCTGCATCGTGCTGATTTTGCTGAATCTGTTCGACCGCTTCATCAAAAGTGACGCATTCTACCGCGGCGCGATGCTGGGCACCATCGTCTTTTCCATCTTTCTGCTGCTCAAATACATCCCGGGCTTAGCGGATTTCGCCAACAATGTCATCAAATGGATTCCCTTGGGCGGCAAGGGCTTTGGGTATATGACCACGGCTGTCGCGGGCGCCATCATCGCCTATGTAATAGCCCTCCTGCTGCCAACGCAGACTACAAAAACAAAGCTGAACAGCGTGTAAGCCGTCCAGCCAGTTTCACAAATAGCGCCGCGCTACGCGGCCTTCTTTTTTTCGTGCTGGTGCAAGAACATCAGCAAGCCCAAACAGGCCAGTTCCGTAAACGGCATGGACAGCCAGACACCCGTCATCTTAAAGAGGGCGGACAGCGCGAACAGGCTGATCAGCAAAAACAGCAGTCCGCGAAACAGCGATACAAACAGGGAGGTGCCAATGCGGTTTTGGCTTTGGTATTTCATCGTCCATACGATGTTCATGCCCATCATCGGAAAGGCGATAAAAAACAGCCGCACCCCTGGGATGGCATAGGTCATGACCGCCTCATCCTGAATAAACAAGCCAGCCAAAAACCGGGGGAAGAGCAGCCCTAAGCCCAGGAAAAACAGCCCGGCCAGGAAGGCAGCCTGCATGCCCAGGCGGAAAACCTTGTCAATCATCGTTTTATTTTGCGCGCCTTCGTGGTAGCTGATCAGCGGCTGAATGCCCAGCGCGATGCCCAAAAACATCGCGGTAATGATCAGCGCCAGGTTGGCCACAATGCTGTAGCTGGACACGCCAATATCACCCGCCAAGCGCAGTATCACAAAATTGTAGGCAAAAATGATGATGCCGCTGGACAACTCCAGCACAAAGCCCGGTGGCCAGTGCCGCGCCCCGCATGCCCATACCCAGCTTGAAAATAAAGATATAGTCAAACACAACGTTAAACACAGAACCAGACAGCAGGGCAATCATCACCAGACGCGCCCCATTGTCATTGCGGATGAGGGCAGTGCCGGCAGAAAACAGGATAAAAGGCAGGGCAAAGGCCAGGAAGGTACTCAGGTAATCCCGCACCATCAAGAATGCGGCGTCCGACGCGCCCAAAAACCGGCATAAAGGATCCATGAACACCATGAAGAGGATTGTTAATAAGATGCCGGCAACAGCAGATAAAATCAGGGATTTTGTAAACAGGCGGTGCGCCTTGTCCTTTTTGCCTTCGCCAAGCGCCTTTGAAATCAACGTGGACCCGCCGATGCCAAACAGCAAGCCCACCGCGTTCAACACGTTGATCATGGGGATGGAGATGTTCAGCGCGGTCAGCCCGGCAGCGCCCAACCCACGGCCTACAATCATGGTATCTCCCAGCACATACAGGGAGACGCCCAGCATCCCGCCAATCCCCGGCAAAATGGCATGCAGCAGGATGTCCTTGCGGCTTGTAATGGTATGAGTCAGTTTGTTCGCACACTCCTTTTTTCAAGCAGATTGGCTTTCTATTATAATTCTTGCAAACAAAGGATGGCCTGTCAAGAAAGCCAAAGAACAGCCAAACAGTAAAACACAGAAAACCCCTTGTAAATCAAGGGGTTTTGATGGCGAGAGCATGTGGGAATCGAACCCACCCAAGGGGCTACTAACCTCTTACACCGGTTTTGAAGACCGGGGGACACACCAGCACCCATCTGCTCCCATACGCCTGATAGTTTAGTAATTTCAGGCGGTTTTGTCAATCAAAATAAAGGGTAATGGCTAATCAAGCGCCTCAAAGGGCTTGGCCAGCGTGCGGGATTCCGCGCCCTTTTTGGTGTAGCCCTTCAAGTCCCAGTATTCCAGCAGCGACAAGGCATATTTGCGGGAGGCGCTGATGGCGTCGCGGAAGTCCGCCAGGGTCACCTCGCCTTTTTCGGCCTGGATGTCTTCAAACAAGGCCTGCGCTTTTATATGGTGTTCCTTCAAAAAGGCAATTTCGTTGCTCACAGGAATCAAGCGCCCTGTGTCCATCAGGTAATCCAATGCTCTGGGGATATCCTTGTTCTTCGCGTGCTCTGATAGCAGCGCAGTCTTCTCCGGCGGCGCGAAACCCGCGTTTTCAAACTGGGTCAGCAACTGGTCAACCGCCGCCTGCTGGCTGGGGGAGAAGCGCACCTCAAATCCAGGCAGCGCGTAACTGGCGTTTGCTTTTGTCAGGCTGTTCCGCGCAACCAGCATATCCAGCAGCTGCTCTGCTACCCCGGCATCCAGCTGCTTCAACAGCTTGCCGCGGATCTCCTCCGCGCGCATCCCTGTTTTTAGCGGGTTGTCCTGGTGATAGGTTTCAAGCAGTTTGCGTACTTTGTCTGCCAGCGTATTCACATGGCTCAGGTGCAGCACCAGTTTGTCATTGACGGCCACAGCCTGTCCCTCTGCGATCAATTCCCGCAGGATGACATCGATCTGCTCATCCGTCAGCCCGGTCTGGGCACGCAGTACACTCATCTGCGCGTAATGCGGGCTATGGTCCATCAGCAGCGCTTCCACCTTGTCTTTCTCACTGCCCTGGTCCATCAGGCGCAGTTTCTCCAGCGCTTTCTCGCTGTGGGCCTTATGTTTGTAGGGGTTCGGGTCCAGCACAACGCCGCCGCCTACGGTCTCCAGCGGGGAGTAAAAGCGCAGCACAAAGGCATCCTGCGCCTTCACCGCGACAGGGGTATCAAACCGCAGCTGCGCGTAGGCGCTTTGGCCGGGCAGCAGCTCTTCCACACCGCCTAGCAGGACAGCCTTGCACAGCACCTCTCCTGATCCGTGGTGGAAGTGCAGCCTGCTGCCGGTACGCATGGAAAAGCGGGCATCCGGTAGCAGCCGCACGGATGCGTCAACCATATAGGTGGGCTGGATGCTGTCGGGCGCTGCCAGGACGCAGCCGCGGGTTAATTCCTCTGTCTTCACCCGCTGCAGGTTGACGGCGACCCGCTGGCCGGCAAAGGCCTCGGGCACAGTCTGCGCGTGCACCTGCAGGTTGCGCACACGGGTTTGAAGCCCTTCCGGGTAAATGGTCACCTCCTGCCCTTCTTTTAGGCTGCCTTCAATCAAGGTGCCGGTGACCACGGTGCCAAAGCCGGGCATGGTGAAGACCCGGTCAACGGGCAGGCGGAAGGGCTTGTCAATGTTTTTGCTGGGTGTTTCTTCAATCAGCGCGATCAAGCGGGTTTTTAACTCCTCAATACCCGCCCCGGTGTGGGAGGATACCGTAATGACGGGTGCGTCCCGCAAGAAGCTGTCCTGCAGCTCCTCCTTCAATTCCTCCAGCATCAATTCCAGCCAGTCATCCTCTACCATGTCGGTCTTGGTCACCGCGACAATGCCGCGGGTGATGCCCAGCAGGGAAAGGATGCCCATGTGCTCCCTTGTTTGGGGCATGACGCCTTCATCCGCGGCGACAACCAGCAGCGCCAGGTCAATCCCGCCGGCGCCGGAGAGCATATTGTGCACAAATTTCTCATGCCCGGGCACATCAATGATGCCTGCCTGGCGGCCATCCGGCAGCGGCAGGTAGGTAAAGCCCAGGTCAATGGTGATGCCGCGGCGCTTCTCCTCATCCAGCCGGTCGGTGTCCGTTCCGGTCAGGGCGCGGATCAAGCAAGTTTTGCCATGGTCCACATGGCCGGCAGTGCCGATGATGATATGGTTGTTCATGCTTTAGCCTCCCGCGTCAGCGCCTGGTTGAGCGCGTCAGCCAAGGGTTTTATGTCCTCCTCCCGCAGGGTGCGCATGTCCAGCAGCAGGCTGTCCTGGTGCACCCGCGCAATCACAGGGGTTTCTGCCTGAATCAGGCGCATGTACAAATCGTTTAATCCAATTGTTTCAGGCGTGATGGACAGCGCGAGGGAAGGCAACATCTCCCCGGGCGCGGACCCGCCGCCCACCTGGGCGTCTGAGGGCACGATACGCGCATTTTTTTGAATGCTGGCGTCCAGTAAGGCATGCAGCGCCTCCGCCCGTGCCTTAAGCGCATCCAGGTTTTCTTCCAGCATCCGGTAAAGGGGCAGTTCCCGCCTGGCGAGCTCCTCATCCTGATACAACAGCAGCGTGGCTTCAAGCGCGGCCAGGCTCATCTTGTCCGCGCGCAGCGCTCGCATCAGCGGGTGTTTTTTCATGATGGCAATATACTCAGCCTTGCCCAGGATGATGCCCGCCTGCGGCCCGCCCAGCAGCTTGTCCCCGGAGAAACACACCACATCCGCGCCTTGCGCCAGCGCGTCTTTGACCAGGGGCTCCATCTTCAGCCCATAGGGCGCCAGCGGCAGCATGGCACCGCTGCCCAGGTCATAGATGGAAATCAAACTGCGCTCACACGCCAAGCGCGCGATGTCTGCCATGTCAGCGGATTGTGTAAAACCGATGATCTGGTAGTTGCTGGTATGCACCTTCATGAGAGCCGCGGTGTTTTCGCAAATGGCCTGCTCATAATCCGCCAGTTTGGTTTTGTTGGTGGTGCCCACCTCCACCAATTGGCAGCCGCTTTGCGTCATCACATCCGGCACGCGGAAGGAACCGCCAATCTCTACCAATTCACCGCGGGACACAATCACCTGCCGTCCCTTGGCCAAGGCGGACAGCGCCAGCAGCACGGCGGCCGCGTTGTTGTTGACCACCAGGGCGTCCTCCGCCCCCGTTAAAGCTTTGAGCGCTTTGACGATGGGTACCAGACGGTCCCCGCGCTTGCCGGTCTGGCAATCAAACTCCAGATTGGTGTAGTTGATGGCAGCCTGTTTGGCGGCTTCGCCTGCCTTTTTTGCCATCAGCGCGCGGCCCAGGTTGGTGTGCAGCAGGATGCCTGTCGCGTTGATGACGGGGCGGTGGCCCATCGTTTGCGCTTGGGCCAATCTGGCCGCGGTGTTCATCAACATCTCATCCTGCGAAACAGCGCTGACCGTGCCGCTGATGATCCCTTCCCGTAGTTCATCAAGCGCCTCCCGCAGCGCCTGGGTAACAAGCGCTGGTGAATAGGCTTCTATCAAACTTTGGGCCTGCTCCTGCTTGAGCAGTTGGTCGATGCCGGGAATGGAGCGCAAAAGGGAAGATGGCTGATCCATGGTTCTCTCCTCATGACAATTTGCTGAAATTTATTGTACCATAAGCGACCGCGCGTAACCAACCTTGTCCTTAAGGGCGCAAGCCTGTATGATGGCAGGGTACGCGCGTGGGTCACCACGCGGGAAGGAGGCTTGTATGAGTGATGGGGATTTGATCCGCTTGACACAGATGACCAGCTGCGGCGGGTGAGCGGCGAAGATCGGGCCGGGTGCCCTGCAAACCATTCTACAATTGCTGCCAGAAGGCATGCGGGATGACAACCTGCTGGTTGGCTTTGATACCTCTGATGACGCAGCGGTCTACCGCATCAACGAGGAGACCGCCATCATCCAGACCGTGGATTTCTTTCCGCCCATGGTGGATGATCCCTACCTCTTTGGCCAGGTGGCGGCCGCCAACGCCTTAAGCGATGTATACGCCATGGGCGGGCAGCCCAAGCTGGCGCTTAATTTGCTGTGTTTTCCATCTGACAACCTGCCGCCTGAAGATGTCGCGGCCATCCTGGCAGGCGGCCATCAAAAGGTGGTAGAGGCGGGCGCCATCCTTTGCGGCGGCCATACGGTGGAGGACAAGGAGCCAAAGTATGGCCTTTCCGTCACAGGCTTTGTGCATCCGGACAAGGTTAAAACCAATGCCGGGGCGAAGGCGGGGGATATGCTCATCCTCACCAAGGCGATCGGCTCCGGCGTAGTCACCACCGCGGGCAAGGCGGGCTTGTTGACACAGGAGCAGATTGACGCTGTCCACCGCACCATGACCACGCTCAACGCCGCTGCGGCCCGGGTGATGGGGGAATATGATGTGCGCGCCTGCACTGACATCACCGGCTTTGGGTTAATCGGCCATGCGTCAGAGATGGCCGCCGCCAGCGGCAAAACACTGCGCATCAATGCGAAGAGTGTTCCCTTGCTGCCCGGCGCTTTGGACAGCGCGGAAGAAGGCATCCTGCCCGGTGGCCTGCTGCGCAACCGGGAATACCTGCAGCCGTCCGTGCGCATCGACAAAGGAGTGCCCATCGCGGTGGCAGACTTGCTGTTTGACCCGCAAACCTCCGGCGGTCTGTTGATGAGTGTTGCGCCAGAGGATGCGAACGCAATGTTTGGCCAGCTAAAAGCGGTCTGTCCAGACGCGCGCATCATTGGCAGCGTCGCGGAGGAATCTGCCGCCAAGGTCACCATCATCTGGCAATAGACAAAACCTCAAATCAAAACGCTTCCTGGACATGACGCACAGGAAGCGTTTTGGTTTGGAAAGTTTAACCGATGAATCCGCCTTTGCGCAGAATCTCTGCCGCACGATCCAGGTTGTTATCAGCAATCAGTACGATGGGGCCGGTGCAGCCCATGCCGGACTCGGCGTAGATGCCGTTTTCCCATAGCAGTTCCACCGCGGTTTCCAGGTCCATCACGTCAATGCCCGCGATGTCGCAGGTGACGATCTCCTTGGGCGGCGCTGTCACCTTATTCTCAGGCGCGGCAGCCTTCTTGGCGGCGGTGATCTCCAAAAGCAGTTCGTTTAAACCCGCTTTCTTTGCCAGCTCAAACTCTTTTTTAACAACCGCCTGGTAGTCATTCTGTACCAGGGTCGCGGCGTACTGCAATGCGCCTGCGATTACGCTGGTGCCGCTGGCGCGGGACACAATCATCACCAGCCGGTCATACTCTTCCCCGATGCCAGGACCGTAGCCATAGCCCAGGGCTTCATAGGTGCCGCCGCTGGCGAAACTGGACAGCATCTTGATCACCAGGTTGCCGGTTAAGGTGTCCATCACCATCACATCAGCGGAGCCGGTGAGCATGTCATTCCCGCGCATGATGCAGCCGCCGTCAGCCCGCCCGGACTGAGCCAGGGTGATGGGGTAGCCGCCGTCAATCAGCTTTTTGAGCGCGATTTCGGTCTGCCGCGCGCCGTCGATGTTCAAAATGCCAACAGTAGGGTTATCAACCCCGCAGGCTTTGGCCGCGATGATGCCGTAAATAGCGCCCAGCACCATGCCGGACACCCTGTCCGTTGCCGCGGTGCCAGTGGTGGTGGCCAAGAACATCTCCCGCCCGTTGGCCGGGATGACGGCGCGGCCAACCGTGGCAACGCCGATGGGGAAGGGGTAGTGCATGGTGACAGCGCCGGCGACTGTGCCTTCATCCAGCAGCTTTTCCATCGCCTGGTGGGCCTCATCCTCATTGCTGGCGGGCACATGGGTGACGGCGTCATGCTTTAAGGTGCCGATGTAGGTGACATCCACACCCGCTTTGCTGGCCAGTACAGCACCTTTCAGCGCGTTTTCCTCGCCCAGTTCGCTGCCAATGCCTGTCAGCGCGATTTTGGGGCGTCCGCCCATGCGGCCGCTTTCCAGCGCCTCGGCCATGTCCAGGAAGGTCTCCTTAATCAGTGCCTGAACACTTGTCTTAGGCATGGCTGCCTCCTGTGTTGTCCATCATGGTGCCGGCAAACTCCCGCAGCGCTTCCGCGATCAGGCCGCGCACCTCCTGTTTGGAGATGGCCTGCTCGGGCTCCTTTTTGCCGCGGTTTTTGCGCATCACAAAGGAGATGCCGTCAAACAGGTTGGTCATCCGGCCCAAAAAGAGGCTGCCTTTGCCCACGATCATCGCGGTTTTGATGCGCTCATCCAGGATATCCTCACGCGCGAAGCCCAGGTAGGGCGCGCCGGAGGGGATATGCCCCTGCGTGGGCGCCCAGCCCACCATGCCGTGTTCCTCAATAAAGGTGTTCAGCTCCGTGCGGCCGATTTCACCGCTCTTCACGGCCAGGGCCGCGATCATCTTGAAGTTGGCCTGGGGCACGTCGCCCGCGCCCGCGGGCTTGGTCACATCGGGGTTTTGCATCTCCGCCGCGTATTTGTCCACATCCACGATCTTCATGCCGGCCTGCTCCAGGGGCTTCAACACCAGGCTGGTGATGACCGCCTGCGGCGAGGAACCAGTGCCCACCACGTGGCGGCCCACCAGGTCCAGGTCGATCTCCGGGTTGACGCCGTCATCCGCGGTAATCAGCGCCGCGAAGCCGCCCACGGTATCCTCTAAAACGGGAATATCCTTGCGCACATGGTCCTTGGCGTTCATGCCCAGTTTGGCGGTGGAGCCGCCGGAGGTGACGACTACCTTCTTAAAGGTGCCCGCCTTCACCAGGGAGGCCGCGGTTACCAAAGCATGGGCAGGGGCCGCGCAGAAGGCGCGCAGGTCGCTGCCGGTGGCACCAGCCATCCCCGCGATCTCCGCCGCTGCCTTGGCGAAATTGCCGCCGCCGCGCTGGTTCATGTCGCCGCAGGCTTCCTCGCTGCAGTCGATCACATATTCCACCTCATCCGGGTTGATGCCGGCGTTGTGAACCAGGTGCAAAAGGGCCAGCACGCTGGATGCCTTTGAGACCAGGTTCTCATGGATTACGTGCGCTGACAGGTTCGCGTCCACGTCATGCGCGCGCTTGACATAGCCCACCAATTGCCCCAGGTGGTACAAGCCCTCCGCGTGCTCCTCCTCAACATTCTTGCGAATGTTCTCCTCATCCACGCCTTCCTTCACGCGGGCAACGATGTCTTCCCGCATCAAGGGATGTTGTTCAAAAGCAGGCTTGGTCTTTGCCACAAAGTCTTTGGACAAAAAGGCCAGATCGAATACGTCACAGGCCTGCAGCAGCAGCAAAAACTCATCCTGCGGCATGATCTCGCCAAATTTGGCGAAGCGCTCCGCCTTTTTAAGCGGGTTGGGATACCAGGGCTGGGGCAGCTTGCCCAGCTCACTGGGGGTCATCCCGCCAATATAGGTCTGGTTGGGGGCATAACTAAGCGCCTGCTCGTAACTGCGGATATGGTTGGGCAGGGCTTTTAAGTAGTCCGACCCTGGGTTCACCGTCCTTTCGGTGGTTTGGGTGGTACCGTTGTGCAGCACCATATCAGGGGTGTGCGCCAAAATATAACTCGTTGCGGCCAGGACGCTCTTCATACTACCTCCAAATGATGATTTATTTTGATGAGTTGTCTGCTCATAATCTTCTTAAAAATGAGGGGCGGGGCATATTTCTCTGCTCCGCCCCTGGTTTTAGCAATCTGATTCAATCAGTACTTGCTGTGTTCGCTTCTGATGGCGGTCATTTCGCTGACGATCTCGTCAACGTCAAACACCATTTCCATCATGCCGATTTGCTCGTCGTAGATGTCTTCGTCGATCAGGCTTTTGATTTCGTCTTCGCAGACGTGATATACGCTCAGTCCTAACTGGACTCCGGTCAAGGGACCTGCGAACGTCGGGTCACCGGCTGTGACGGTTTCCGCCGCAAGACCTGCGGCTTCGCCTTCGGCTGCGCCCAGGATCACAACAATGTTCTCCGGGCCATGCTTTTCAGCCAGCTCTTTTACCCGCTTCTGGTTCTCAAGGTCCATTGCCCCTGCGCTCGTTCAGACAAAGCATTCTGTCGAGGAAAACACGACCTGCGCATCGATGTTCTTGAAGCACTCCTCAATGGCCGGGGCGGGGATGCCATCCCGGTCACCAATGATGATGAGTTTCTTACCCGTTAGCAAGCTCAACGCTATTTCCTCCTTTCTTTCATAATAAAGCACCGCAAAGCGGTTACTTATCTAATTGGTCGGCTTACAGATGCCGTTTGATCATGTTTTCGATGTTCTCGTGGGTGCAGTCGTCCTTCACCAACTCTTCCGCCTTCTCGCCATTTTTGTAAATGGCCATGACGGGCAGGCCCAGCACCTTCTGGCTGATGGCCAGGCGGCGGGCTTTGGTGGTGTTCAGGCCGGCGAACTTCATGTGCTCGCCGTATTTTTCGGCCATTTCCTTCACAAAGGGCTCCAGCGCCTTGCAGGGCATGCAGCCGTCAGAATAGAAGTCCACAAACACGGTGCCATCTGCCTTCAGCACTTCTTCTTCAAAGGTTTCTTTGGTCAGATCAATCATTGCTATCCTCCTGTTGGTCTTTGTGTCAGTCTCTGTTTACAGTTTACCCAAGATTGACCAGGCAGTAGCCTTCGATGTAGGCATTGGCCTCCATCGCGGCAATCGCGCCATCGGCTGCTGCAGTAATCACCTGGCGCAGGCTTTTCTCGCGGATGTCGCCGGCAGCGAACACGCCCTGGATCTCCGTGTGCATGTTGTCATCCGTCACGATGTAGCCGTTGCGCAGGTTCAGCTGGTCCTTGAAGATCTCGGTCTCCGGGATGAAACCCACAAAGCCGAACAGCCCAAAGGTGCCGTCGTCCTCGTTGGCGTTGATCACGGTCTCCTCACCGGTTTTGACGTTCTTCACGGTCATGGATTCCAAAATCCCATCCCCGCGCAGCTCGGTCACCACGGTGTCCCACATGTAGTTCAGCTTCTTGTTGGCAAAGGCCCTGTCCTGGATGGATTTGATGGCGCGCAGTTGGTCGCGCCGGTGAATCAGGGTAACCTGGCGGCCAAACTTGGTCAGGTACATGGCTTCCTCCACCGCGGTGTCCCCGCCGCCGACGACATAGATGTCCATGTCTTCAAAGAAATCGGCGTCGCAGGTGGCGCAGTAGGAGACACCCTTGCCGATGAACTCCTGCTCACCCGTGCAGCCGATGGGCCGCGGGTGCGCACCGGCCGCGATGATGACGCTGTGCGCGGTGTACTCTGCCTTTTTGCAGATTACGCGCTTGATGTCGCCCTTTAAATCGCAGGAAATGACGGTGTCATACACCTTTTCCGCGCCGTGGCGCGCGGCCTGGGCCACCATGCGCTCCACCAGGGAGGGGCCGCTTTCGTCCTCAAGGGAGCCTGGATAGTTGTCGATCTCCGACGTGATCACGATCTGGCCGCCATCCTTGTCCTTCTCAATAATGAGGGTCTTCAGGCGCGCGCGCCCGGTGTAGATGGCGGCGGAGAGGCCCGCGGGCCCCGCGCCGATAATGATCACGTCATACATATTCTCTGTCATCAGTATTCCTCTTCCCTGTCAGTCTACGTCAAACACGGTCTGCTCGGTGATTTCGGTGGACAAGGCTTTGAGCGCGGCATTCATAATCCTGCGCCTGATGGCCCGCTCCTCCTCCAGCGGCAGTGAGGGGTCGCCCAGGGGATGGGGGATGGCGATGGCCGGGACAATCCGGTTTGCGCCAACGGTCTGGGAGATGGGGGTGACTGTGCATACATGAACCACCGGGATGCCCGCGCGTTCAATTTCTTTTACCATCGTTGCGCCGCAACGTGTGCAGGTCCCTCATGTGGAGGTCAGGATCACAGCCTGAACATTCTCCTCAATTAATTCCTTGGAAAATTCCTCGGCAAAAGCTTTCGCGTTTTTGACCGCGGTGCCGTTGCCCACGGTGGAGAAGAAATAGCGGTACAGGGAACCGATTTTACCTTCCTTCTCAAACTCGCGCATCATGTCAACTGGCAATACCCGGTCGGCGTCCGCGTTGGCGTAGGAGGGGTCATACCCGCCGTGCGCGGTGGCGTAGCGGTCCTTGGACAGGTAGTTGACGCCTTCCAGGTCATAGCGGCCGTACTTGGTGGCGCTGGAGGACTCGATGTGGTCGGGGTTGCCCAGGGGCACGATGCCGCCGGAGGTGACCAGCGCGATCTTCGCGTTGCGGATGTCCTTCACCGCAGGCTGCGGATCAACCCGGTCAAAGGCGGGCATGGGGTATTCCGTCACAAAGGGCTGGCCCTTCAGTTTTTTAAGCAGCATGTCCACCGCGCGCTTGGAGCCCCTGTCCTTTTCAAACAGGTTCACACGCACGCCCTGGGGGATGTAGTGGTCCTCGCTGGAGGCGCCGATGAGCTCATCCTTCAGCATTTTGAGCGCCAGGGCAGACATCTTCTTCACCGCGTCGCGCATGCCCACCGCGCTGTTGCGGGTGGAGATGATATACAAGGCGGATTTGAACATATCAGCGCCGGGGTTTTCTTCATACATGCCGGTTAAGACGGGGATGCCCAGCTCGTTTTTGACGGCCTCGCAAATCGCGCCGCAGGCCACGCCATAGCGCCCCGCGTTAAAGGCAGGTCCCGCGATGAACAGGTCCGGCTTCGCTGCCTTGATCATCTGCAGCAGTTCGGCCTTGGCGTCCTCCATGTTCTCGTTAAAATAGGAGTCACCGCAAATGACGGTGCCGACAATCTCGGCCTGATCGCCAAAGGCAGGTCCAAAGGCAAGGCCCGGGCCCAGGGGGCCTTCACGGTATTCGGGTTTGACATGGGCCATCTCTTCGCCGCCAATTTGCGCGAAGAACTGGTTGATATAATGAACGACCCTTTTCTTGCTCAAGTGTATCCCTCTCCTTTCTATGTATTAATTTATCTCGCGCTCAAATGCGCGAAGCCTACTTCACTGGTGGCCCCGGTAATGGCCTGGATTTCAACCGTGATGGTGCCGTCCTCGTGCTTGTTCTGGTCCCAGCCGCCGGCGATGATGCCGACGTATTCCTCAGACCCGATGACCTTGTCCATCTTGGGCAGGGTGACCACCTGGTTGGCGTTGCCACCGGTGACCAGGGCATCCGCGGACTCATGCGCGTCCGCCAGGGACTGCGACGCGCCGTCCTGGCCGGCGTATTCGTCGGTGATAACAACGGTTTTGATGCCCTTGTCCGTAATCTTGCGGCAGTTCATCATCAAGTCGGTATCAGGGTTGCCAAAGCCTTCCTCAGAGATGATGACGCCATCCAGGGACAGGAATCCGCACAGCTTGGCCGTCCAGTCAGAGGAGCGGATTTTGTCGGCCAGATAGACGTTTTCATTGGTGATGATCATCGCGGCAAAGTTCAAATCCTTGCCGTGGCGGGCAAACAAATCATGCACGATGGGGTTGTTCTGGTGCACATAGGTGGGGTTTTTGTCACAGGCGGACACGCAGTTGCCGGAGATAATCGCGCCGTCCATCACCTCGGTGGGGGACATGATGGTGGGCAGGATGCGCTTGGCGTCCACGCCGTACACATAGGTGTCATGCAAAAGGCCCTGGCTTTGCAGCATCTGCACATAGCCAACGCGGGGCAAATCCGGGTACTGCTTCACGCCCTCACTCAGCGGCAGGGTTTCAAACACTTCCGTCTCATCCGGCGTCAATTCGCGCGCCAGTTCACCCAAATACACCGCGGTTTTAAGGCCTGCTTCGCGCACAGCGTGCTCATGCTCATGGGCGCCCAGGCCCTTGCGCGGGGTGATGACCAGCACCAGGTTAAAGGTCTTGGAGAAGGGGGTGTACTCCGCCCCAACGCCGCTCATGTCCAGGATGCCTTCCTGGAAACCAACGATGGTGCCGGTGGTAACGACTGCCGCGCCCTTTAGGACATGGGTCTTGCCGCTGCCCACGGTATCCACCGGGGAGATGACGCCCGGGAACATGCCGCCGGGGCCTTCCACCTTCACGCGCGGCTCAATCACGTCCTTCACCGGGGTGATGCGGACGCTCTCGCCGGGGCGCGCCATGTCAAGCTTCACGCTGGTGATGCGCTCATCCCGCAGAATCAGCGCCTCCACCTCCTCGGCGTTGACGTACAGCACGCCATCCTCCACCTTGGACACCTCGCCAAAGCGGATGTCAGTGATGTGGATGTAGCCAAGTTCTAACTTCAAACCGAACTTCCTCCTTTTTGTAAAATCGTGCTATCTCAAACGGTCTGCCTGAAGTCACAGGCAGTCCTTCGGTCCCGGTTGGGAATTTGCCAGCTGCGGCCTGGCCGCAGACAGGCTGGACAGGGCAGAATCAATCAAGGTGAAATCCACCAACTGCAAATCCAGTTCGTGCTCTTTTTTGATGTCCTTATCCATCCTGCAAAAGCGCTCAACCGTGCTGATGCTATGCTCGATGAGGTTGAGGGACTCAAGGCACAGCGCGCCTTCAGGCGCATCCGTGATGCCGATGGATTTGTACAAGGTCTCATTGGGCTTGACGCTGCCGGAGAGGGGATGGGTGAGGAGCCGGTGGCCGGCATGAACAAAATCACGAACCAATATCATCAGTTCGTGCAGCGATACCGCGCGGTAATCAACCGTAATGGCGGTCATGGAATTTAGTTGTTCGTGTACCATGGGGTTGTTGGTCAGCACCCGCACCTGCCCGTCCTCCTTTCAAGTCGTTAAAACCAGAGTACCTTTGCCTCTGTGTAAAACCTGAAAGATTCTCGCGCTGCGCGCGATTGCTTCGCCGGTGACTGTGCTCTCCAGAGTTGCTGTCCCGTTTTCAGTCCTTTTTCCTGAGATCTTCATGTTAACCCGGTACGGTTAGCACTTATTCCTTCGGCCGCACAATGTGTGCAATCTCCTGAAAACGATCATCCAGCCTGTATTTAGTTCATACAAAGTATACGGCAAGTCCTACAAATTTTCAAGCCCAAAAAGCGAAAATTACGCGGTTTTAGTTCCCGCTGTGAGGGCAGGTGGCCAACATGGTCTCAAGGATCATGTTGTCCGTCTCCTGCATGCCTTCCCGCGCGATGCGCGCGACGTCACGGATGGTGGCGTTGATGTCGCCTGCATCAAGCCCCTGCCTTGAGGGCAGGCTGCGGCCCTTCTTGACCATATCCAGCGCCAGCAGCGCGCTGTCCAGGGAGACGGCGATCTTGCTGGCGCAGGAGGCCTTCGCCCCATCGCAGAAAATGCCGCCGGCAGTCAGCAGCGTGATGCTCAGCACCTGTGTAATCTGCTGCTCATTCAAGCCTTCCAGCCAGGCCAGGCCAGCGCCGGCGGCCGCCGCCGCGCTGACCACCCCGCAAAAGGCGGACAGCCGGCCGATCAAACGCTTGATGACGAATGCCAGCAGGTTCGACAGCACCAGCCCGCGGCGCAGGGTCTCCTGGTCAATTCCCTTTTCCTGCGCGTAGATAATCAGGGGCAGGGAGGTGGTAATACCCTGGTTGCCGGAGCCGGAGTTGATGACCACTGGCATCGCGCAGCCTGCCATGCGCGCGTCAGAGCCAGCGGCGGCGTAGGCGCGGATGCGCTCCCGCAGCGCGTCCGGCGCGCAATCCAGGATGGTCCTGCCCACCATGGCGCCGTAGCTGTTATCCAGCCCTTCCTGGGCAATGGCCAGGTTCAACTTGATCTGCCGGTCAATCAGGTCACAGATGACCGGTTGGGTGTCACAATCCAGGCCCTCTGCAAAGCGGATGATCTCCGCCACGTCAAGGTCTTCATCTATTTCTTCGTCTGCGTCTGCCGCTTCGCGGGTGACCTGCAACAAGTGCTCACCATTGAGCGCCAGCTCAACAAAATGGGTGTGCTCATGCTCAATCACAGCTTCCGCCACCTGGTTGCCCGCAAACAGGCACGTTTTGATGTACAGGCTGTCCACATTTTTGGCGCGCAGGATCTTCACCCGGCAATCCGCCACAAACTGTTTGGCCTGCTTGAGGGCTTCATCTGTCAGGGGGGATAAGACCTCCAGCAGCAGCTCAGCGTCCCCGCCAAAGCAACCGGCAGCCGCGGCGGCTTCGATGCCGCACATGCCCTTCGTGCCCGGCACGGTTACGCTGCGCGCGTTTTTGATGATGTTGCCGCTGCAGTATACCTCCATCCGCTCCGGGTCCTGCCCCAAAATCGCGCGCGCTTTGGCAGCGCACAGGGCGATGGCGATGGGCTCGGTACAGCCCATGGCGGGTACCAGCTCCTCCTGTAAGATGCGGGCATAATCCTTCATGACACACTCCTGCGCAGTTTATTATGGAACAATCCGATCACTCACAGGGGATAGGATACCACGCTTGTACTTTTTTTGTACAGGATTTTAGCGCCGGATATGTTACAAGTTTTTGAACTTCGCGTGCGCTGGCCGTGTTCTATGGTATAATTCAGAAAACCAGATTGTTGGAGGCGGTAGCGTGTTTGGAAAACTGATGAACAATTACTACTACGGGAAGAGCGGCAAGGGGGATTACAAGCGGGATGACCTGCCGCGCAACCGCTGGCAGCTGTTTTGGGAAATGCTGCGCATCCGGTTTTCCGGCTTGTTCCGTTTGAATTTGATGACAGCCATCGCCTTCATCCCGCTGATGTACGTGATGATCCTGCTGGTCAACTCGCTGTTTTCCCACCTGGTGGGCATCACCGAAGCCCTGGCCGACCCTGAGCAGGCGGAGCTGGCCGCGAAACTGGTGGCAGACAGCCCGCAGCAAATTTACAACATCCTTTTCTCCACCCTGGTATTGGCCATCCCGGCCATTGCCATCACGGGTCCGGTGCAGGCCGGCATGGCCTACATCACCCGCAACTGGGCGCGGGATGAGCACGCCTTCATCTGGTCGGATTTTAAAGACGCCGTCAAAGAAAACTGGAAGCAGGCGCTGGCCATTTCCGCCATCACAGGCCTGGTGCCCCTCATCATGCTGGTGTGCTGGCAGTTTTACGGCGGCATGGCGCAAACCAATGGGATGTTCTTCGTGGTGCCCCAGGTGCTCACCATGGCGCTGGGCGTCATCTGGATGATGTCCCTGGTCTTCATGTATCCCATGATGGTCACCTATAAGATGAGCCTGATGACCTTAATCCGCAACTCCCTGCTGCTGTCCATCGGCCGCCTGCCGCAAACCGTGGGCGTGCGTCTGGTGATGCTGATACCCACCGCGATTGCCGCGCTGGTCGCCTTTTACACGCCCTACATGATGTACGCGGTGATGGCGCTGGCGGGCTATTATGTCATGCTGGGCAACGCGCTGGCGCGCTTTGTGCACGCGTCCTTCACCAACGCCACCTTTGACCGCTACATCAACCCGCGCATCGCGGGAGTGGAGGTCAACCGCGGCCTGTCCTCAGAGGACGATTATGAGGACGAGGACACGCTTGAGGAAGAAAGCGAAGTCTAAGATGTACGCGGATTTCGCCGCCGTATATGACCGGCTGATGGCGGATGTGGATTATGACACCTGGGCGGCGCACTACAGGCAGTTGCTGTCACAAAACGGCGTGAAAGACAACGCGCTGGTGCTGGAGGCCGCCTGCGGCACCGGCAACCTGACCATCCGCCTGGCGCGGGATTTTCGCGTGCTGCCAAGCGATATGTCAGAGGAGATGCTCACCATCGCGGCTGCCAAAGCCAGGGCAAACGGCCTGTCCCTTACCTTCTTGAAACAGGACATGCGCGCCTTGAAAGCACATCGCCTGGCGGATGCCATTGTGTGCGGCTGTGACGGGGTCAACTACCTGCTGGATGACCACTCCCTGAAAGCCTTTTTTTCCAGTGCCCATGCCGCGCTGAAACCGGGCGGCGTTTTGGCTTTTGATGTATCAAGCTATGACAAGCTCAGCCGCGTGCTGGGCAACGCGCCCCAGATACTGCGGGAGGAGGACATCTGCTACATCTGGGAAAACGCCTTTGACAGCAAAACCAACCTTCTGCATCTGTCCCTTTCCATTTTTGTGAAGGACAAAGCCGTGCGCTACCAGCGCATCGAGGAGGAGCAGACCCAGCGCGCCTATACCCAGGATGTGCTGCAAGCCGCGCTCACGGAAGCGGGCTTTGGAAACATCCAATGCTTCGGCAATTTCACCCTGAGCAAGCCCGCAAAAAACGCGCAGCGCCTGCATTTTACAGCCATAAAGGAATGAAGAAACCACCATGACAAACCAACTGATTCATCCGGACAAGGACAGCCTGCTGCGGCTGATGTTAAACGACGGCGAAGTCCGCGTGATGATGGTCCGCGCCACCCGCATGACCCAGGAAGCGGGCAATATCCATCAGGCCAGCGACACCGCCACCGCGGCCATCGGCCGTGTCTTGCCCGTGTGCGCGATGATGGGAGGCCTCATCAAGGAGGAAGAGGGCCGCTTGACCGTCAGCATCGCGGGGGATGGCGCCGGTGGGCGGATTACCTGTGGCGTGCAGAACAACCGCTTAAAAATCGCGGTGGAAAACCCGCAGGCAGAGCTGCCCAAACTGCAGGATGACCGCTTTGATGTGGCGGGCTTCATCGGCCGGGAAGGGCAGATTGTGGTCGTCAAGGACTTTAAGGGCGGCGAGCCGTTTTCCTCCATTTGCCACCTGGTGTCCGGTGAGTTGGGCGAGGATTTTGCCCACTACTTCACCGTGTCAGAGCAGGTGCCCTCCCTGGTTGCCCTGGGCTGTTTAAACCAGGACGGCGTGGTGCTGTCCGCTGGCGGCATTTTAATCCAGGCCATGCCCGGCTGCTCGGACAAAACCATCGCGGAGCTGGAGTTGCGCATCCCCTTTTATGCCAACATCAGCCGGGAAATTTATGACCGCGGCCTGATGCAGCTGGCGACTGCCTGGTTTGAAGATTTCAAGCCCACGTTTTTGGGCGAGGAAGAGATCGTGCTGCAGTGCGACTGCAGCCGGGAAAAAATGCGCAGGGCGCTGGCCGCCCTGGGCCAAGAGGACTTGCAGGAGATGTTGCGTGCCAACGAACCCGCCCAGCTTACCTGCCATTTTTGCAGGAAGGAGCGCAGCTTTACGCCGGAGGACATCAGCGCCATTTTGGAGGAGAACCAGCCTTGACCTATATCGATTTTGATCAGCATTTTATGGATTTCATGCACGCCTGGCTGGAGGAGCACCAGGACGAGCTGCTGGACATCGCGCAGGTGGAGCAGATGATGCCCCAGCTGTATGAACTGTTCTCAAACAGCCCAATGCCCTGGCTGGATATGCAAACCCCGGTCGCGTACTTTGAAGCCATCGGCAGCCCCACCCAGCTCATTGAGATGATGCTGGGCTACTTAGGCGCGGATGTGCCGCTGCCGGATTTGCTGCTCATGCGCCTTGTAGAACTGGACGCGGAGTCGGAGCAGCCCCTGATGAACCTGCTGTTTGATACGCAAACAGACATGGAAGCCCGGATGATCTGTGTACGTCTGCTGCAGGACATCGGCAGCACCAAGCCCATGCGGGCTTATATTGATTGGCAGATCGTGCGGGAAGACCATGACGACTTGGCCGATTTCGCGCTGGAAAGCCTGGAGGAGATGGGGGAGCAAGCCGTCCCCGCCATGCTGGAAGCCTTGAACGAAGCCAATGACATCGGGCGCGAGGCGCTGCTGTCCGTCCTCAGCCGTTATCCGGGCCATCCGCAGGTCTACACCAGTCTTATCCGCCTGTTTGACGCGCTGCCGGAGCGGCAGGCCATCCTGGCTGCCTACCTGGGCCGGCTGGGGGATGAGCGGGCGCTGCCTGTATTGATGGAGCGCGCGAATGAGGAAGGCCTCAAATACCTTGATTATATAGAGCTGCGCGCGGCGATTGAAGCCTTGGGTGGCGAAGCGCCGGAGCGCACCTTTGACCACGACCCGGAGTATGACGCCTTAATGGGCCTGAATGAACCATGATTTGCAAATCTTGTAACCAGGAATCAAACGCTGCCTCCCGCATGTGTCCTTATTGCGGGCAATACATGGGCGCGGAGCCGGAGCCCGCGGTCACCTATGACGCGGCATCCCCGGAATTGACAGATACCCGGGTTCACCTGTACAAGCAGACACCCGGCAACAAGCGCGTGCTGAAAAAAACGCGCCGGAAGCGCTTAAAGCGGCGCCGCCGCAAGGCCAAAAACACCACCTACCAGGGCGGGATGATCAACTGGCTCAAGGTGGCGGTGATCATGATGGCGCTTGTGATGGCGCTGGGCATTGGCGGGCTCATCTGGCTGCAGGTGTCGCCCTCCGGCCAGTTGGTGCTGGCGCGCATGGGCAGAAAAGCCAGCTCCGACGCCTACTGGGCCTTGGGGACAGAGCTGCTGGACCAGGGCTATATCGCCCGGGCGATTGAGACCTACAAAAAAGCGGAAATGCTGGAGCCCGAGCGCAAGGACCTGGATGAAAAGCTGCTGCTGACGGCGGAAGCCTATGAGGCTGCTAACCAGATGATGGACGCGGAGGCGGTCTATGAGCGCATTTATACCCAGCTGGCGCCGGAAAAGCCGGAGGCCTACCGCCTGGCCATCAACATCATGCTGGATCAAGATCGTGTTTTTCCCGCGGTCAACCTGATGAAGCTGGCACACGAAAAGACAGGGGACGAAGGCTTTTTCAACCAGCGCTCCCAGTTGGTGCCCCAGCCGCCCAAGGCCTCCCTGGCCGCGGGCAAGCATATGTACAGCAAGGATATCTCCTTCATTTCCTCCCAGGATTATGACATCTACTACACCACGGGCGAGGGCCTGCTGCCGGAGACCGGCACCAAGTACACCGGCCCCATCCGCATCACGGAGGGTACCTACAACTTCCGCGCGGTCTGCGTATCCAGCGAGCTGGTCAGCGATGAAATGTCCGTGCGCTACACCATCACCCTGCCCACCCCCATGGCGCCCAAGGCCAACATGCAGCCCAAAACCTATGAGCGGCAGTTCAAGGTCTCCCTGCGCATTGTGGATGAGGAGGACAAGGACGTCACGCTGTATTACACCCTGGACGGCACCAAGCCGGATCTGGACTCCCCGCGCTATGTGGGTGACCCCATCTTAATCCCGCCCGGCAAAAGCCTGCTGCGCGCCATCGCGGTCAACCGCTACGGCAAGATCTCCAGCGAGATGATCCTGGAGTACAAGGTGAACCAGCCGTTCAAGTTCTTCTTCGGGCGCCGTCCCAAAGAGGACCAGTTCGCGGGCATGACGCTGATGAAGACCACCAGGGAGGCCTTCATCGCCCAGTATGGTGAGCCGCAAAGCGAAAAACCCATCGAGAACGAGGCCGTACCTGGCCCGGCAACCCAGGCCATCTACCCCTGGGGGGAGGCGCGCTTTACACAGTCTGAGGACGGCGTGGTCGTCTACCACGTGTCCACCAACCTGGCCAGCATGAAGGGCCCGCGCAAAACGTCCATTGGCATGACCATGAAGGAAGTGACCGACAAGTTCACCGACAAAGGCCAGCCGCCCAATGACCGGGGTGACCGAGGCATCTATTATGACATGAAGGAAGGGTATGCTAATTATAAGATCGCCTCAGACGATCCCAACACCGGCACCCTGCAATATGTCTATGTCGGCAGCGCCGACGCGTCCACCACCATCCTGACCTATGACATTGTGGATGGCAAGGTTGCCGGCATCACCATGCGCTACCTCAACTACCGCCAGTCGATGGTTGAGTTATAAGCCCACAACAGTAAGAACGGAGGCAGTCACATGAGAGAATTCAAGCCGCCAAGAAAATCATTCATCTACTACTACGTCATTGTGATGGTCGCCATCATGCTGCTCAACGTCTTTGTCTTCCCGCGTATTTTGCAGCCGCGGGTGACCGAGGTGCCCTACAACCAGTTTTTGAACATGCTTGAAAAGGGCGAGGTGTCAGAGGTCAGCCGGGATGATGTGCAGATCCTGTTCGCTGATAAGGAGGAGCCGCCCAAGCTGTACAAAACCGGGCCGATGGACGACCCGGCGCTGCTTGAAAAAATGCACACAGCCGGCATCAAGTTCTATTCACCTATCGTGGAGCCGGCTTCCCCGATCATGACCTTCCTGCTGTCCTGGATTGTGCCCATCGGCATTTTCATGCTGTTGGGTCGTCTGCTGGGCAACCGCCTGTCCAAGATGGGCAGCATGAACGCCATGCAGCTGGGCAAGAGCAACGCGAAGATCTACATCGAGTCAGAAACAGGGACATCCTTTGACGATGTCGCCGGGCAGGAGGAGGCCAAGGAAGCCTTGAGTGAGGTGGTGGATTTTCTCCACAACCCCAAAAAATATACCGAGGTTGGCGCCATCATGCCCAAGGGCGTGCTGCTGGTGGGCCCTCCGGGTACCGGTAAAACCCTGCTGGCCAAGGCCGTGGCGGGGGAGGCCAAGGTGCCCTTCTTCTCCATCTCCGGCAGTGAGTTTGTGGAGATGTTTGTGGGGATGGGCGCTGCCAAGGTGCGCGATTTGTTCAAGCAGGCAAACGAGAAGGCGCCTTGCATCGTCTTCATTGATGAGATTGACACCATCGGCAAGCGCCGCGAATCTGGCGCCGGCTTTGGTGGCAACGACGAGCGCGAGCAGACCTTGAACCAGCTGCTGAGCGAAATGGACGGCTTTGACGCCAGCAAGGGTGTCATGATCCTGGCCGCGACCAACAGGCCGGAAATTCTGGACCCGGCCCTCACACGCCCCGGCCGCTTTGACCGCCGCATCCCGGTGGAATTGCCCGATCTGCCAGGTCGCGTCGCCATTTTAAAGGTGCACGCCAAAAAGGTACGCCTGGCGCCTGATGTGGATCTGGAGCGCGCGGCCCGCGCGGCGGCGGGTGCCTCCGGCGCGGATTTGGCCAACCTTATTAACGAGGCCGCCCTGCGCGCAGTGCGCCACAACCGCAAGACGGTCACCCAGGAGGATTTGGAGGAGAGCATCGACGTCATCGTCGCCGGCCACCAGAAGAAGGACCGGGTGATGAGCGACAGGGAAAAGAAGATCGTCGCCTACCACGAGGTGGGCCACGCCATGGTGGCTGCGCTGCAGGCCGGTTCCGCGCCTGTGCACAAGATCACCATCATCCCGCGCACCTCCGGCGCCCTGGGCTTCACCATGCAGGTGGAGGAGGAAGAGCGCTATTTGATGAGCAAGGAAGACATCGAAAACCGCATCTCCAGCATCACCGGCGGCCGCGCTGCGGAAGAGTTGGTGTTTAACTCCATCACCACCGGCGCCGCCAATGACATCGAGCAGGCCACCAAACTGGCCCGCGCCATGGTCACCCGCTACGGCATGGTGGACGAATTTGGCATGGTCGCCTTTGACCAGCAACAAAGCCAGTATTTGGGCGGTGGCTTCACCACCAACTGCTCCAGCGAGACCCAGGGCAAGATTGACGCCTTGACGGTTCAGATTGTGCGGGAGCAGTACGACAAAGCTTACCAGGCCTTAAAGGACAACGAGCGCAAGCTGCACGAGATCGCCCAGGTGCTCTATGAGCAGGAAACCTTAACAGGCGAGCAGTTTATGGAAATCCTGGGCAGCCCGGCAAACCTGCCGGAAGCCCAGCCCGCTATAGAGGTATGAATTAAAGCATAAACTTGATAAGCCCCGACAACGCGTCGGGGCTTTAACTAATCCGATTTTCTTCGTGACCAGTTGTCACAACAAGGTGCTTTTGATTGACTTGACAAGTCAATTAAACATAGATAGTATATAAAAAACGGGCGGAAAAACGCCAAAAAAGAAATGAAAAGGAGAACTACGATGAAACGTATTGTTGCATTCTTGATGGTCGCTGTAATGCTGCTTGCATTTGGTACCACTGCCCTGGCAGAAGCCAAGACAATGGTCACCTTTGCCTTGTGGGATGAGAACCAGAAACCAATGTTTGATGAAATTGTTGCCAAATTCCAGGAGGAGAACCCGGGAATTGAGGTTGAGATTCAGCTGACCCCCTGGAGCCAGTACTGGACCAAACTGGATGCCGCTATGGGCGCGGAAACGGCTGCGGATGTATTCTGGATGAACACCTACTTGCCCAAATACGCAGCGGCGAAGGTGCTTGAACCGCTAAACAGCTATATCGAACAAGACCAACTGGATATGGATGCTTACGTGGCAGTAGTGAGGGACGCCTATGTAATTGATGGCCAAAGCTATGCGTTGCCCAAGGGCATGGATACTGTTCAAGTGTTCTTTAACAAAGCCATTTTCGAAAAGCATGGTGTGGATCTGCCTCATGAAGGCTGGACTTGGGATGACATGGTTAAGCTGGCCACCCAGTTAAAGGAAGGTATCGACAAGGCCGCCAGCGGGGAATACCCCATTGTGATGGAACTGGACCCACAGCCTTCTTACTTTAACTTTATTCCACAGGATGGCGGTTTCATTATCAATGAGGATCGCACCAAGGCTGGTTTTGATCAGGAAGGCACCGTCAATTCATACAAGAAGGTGCTTGCTTTGATGGCCGACGGAATCATGCCGGACTTCAAGGTGCTCTCCGACACCAAGGGGACGGACCTGTTCTTGTCCCAGAAGGCAGCCATATTGTTCATGGGTTCCTGGAAGGCTATGCTGCTGGATGATGCTTCCTTTGCTGAGCATATCGGCCTTGTGCCCATGCCCAAGATGGACAACAGCAATGTATCGGTATTGGGCGGGCTTGGCTTTGCAATGAACGCCAAAGCCAAAGACAAAGAAGCAGCCTGGAAATTGATAAAATATCTGGCAGGTGAGGAATCCAATAAAATGCAAGCGGAAGGCAAGATTGATATGCCTGCCCTCATCAGCGCTCAGCAGTATTATGCCCCCAACTTCAAGCACCTGGACGCCAGCGTGTTCTTCAAAGTTGCGGAAACCGGCTATTTCTTCCCCACCAGTCAGAAAGTGGCGGAATGGCTGCCGGTGGTGATGGACGTTTCTACACAAATTCTCTCCGGCGCTGTTAGTCCGGAGGCCGGATGCCAGATGATTCAGGAACAGATGCAGGCCATCCTGGATTCTGAACAATAACCAACTCGCGCAAACTCCGGGAGGGCTTGCAATCAGACCCTCCCGGTATCTATATTAAAACAAAAAAGGGTCAGGCAGATGAAATCACGGGCACGAAATCAGCTTCGCCGCGGGGAAATTCTGGCGGGCTACAGCATGATTGCCCCTTTGTATATCGGGTTAATTGTCTTTTATCTATTTGCCTTTGGGCAAAATATATATGATAGCCTCACCAACAAATCCAGCTTTGGGGTGCCGGACTTTGTGGGCTTAGCCAACTATATCAAAATGTTCAAGGCGCCTTATTTTTATCAGGCGCTGCAGAATACCCTGATGTACGTTGTAATTTGCGTTCCTTTGGTCGTGGTGTTTTCGGTGCTGGTAGCAGTGTTGCTCAATGTCGGGGTACGGGGGACAGGGGCATACCGTACATTGAGCTTTTTGCCAGCGGTCACCTTGCCTGCCGCCATTGCGCTGATGTGGAAGTGGCTGCTCAACTACGAGTTTGGGTTGATCAACGCGCTGCTCAATGCTTTTGGCATCAGCTCTATCGCCTGGTTGTCAGATCCACAAGTGGTGTTGTTTGCTGTGTCCATGGTATTTGTCTGGAGCAGCGTATCCTATCAGGTGATTGTGCTGCTGGCTGGTTTGCAGGGCATTTCCAGCAACTATTATGAAGCGGCAAGGATTGATGGTGCTGGAAGAGTGCAGCAGTTCTTTTCCATTACGCTGCCATTGTTATCTCCATCCATCTTTTTTGTCATGGTCACCTCCATCATCAATGTGTTCCAGATTTTTGACATCATTTATCTGATTATTCCCCAATATTCCAGCGGTACCGCCGCGTCCCGTTCCTTGGCTACCTTCTTTTTTGAGGAGGCGTTTATCAAATTTCAGAAGGGCTATGGCGCAGCCATTGCCGTTGCGCTGTTTGTGGTGATTATGGTGGTCACACTGGCTCAAATGTGGTTCCAGAAGAAGTGGGTGCACTATGATGAATAAAGCATCACTTCGAAAACAGGGGCGTGTATGGCCTGTGCACCTGGCTTTGGTTCTGCTATCCTTTATCACCTTGGCTCCCTTTGTGTGGATGCTGCTCACCTCCTTTAAAACATTTGAGGAAAGTGTGCAGATGCCGCCTGACATCTTGCCTCAGGCATGGAATTTGATAAACTACCGGATTGTTTTGAACAAATTTCCCTTTGCCATGTTTTATTGGAACACCTTTGCCATGATGGGAATGACGGTAGCAGTACAGTTGGTCGTGTGTTCCATGGCAGGTTACGCCTTTGCCAGGCTGCAATTTCCTGGTAAAGAGTTTCTGTTCACCTTGTGCCTTGCGCTGTTGATGGTGCCTGGACAAATTTTCCTGGTACCGCACTATGACATTATGGTACGATTAAAACTGACGAACAGCATCACGGCGCTTTGGCTGCCTAAGATTTTCAGCGCATTCGGCACTTTTATGCTGCGGCAGTTCTTCCAAGGGTTGCCCAAATCACTGGATGAGGCGGCGATGATTGATGGAAGCGGGTTCTTCGGTATCTATGCGCGCATTTTGCTGCCGCTGGTAAAGCCAGCTTTAATCTCCCTGGCTATTCTTACTGCGCTGTCTGCTTTTAAGGATCTAATGTGGCCGTTGATTGTGAACAACGCAATGGACAAGATGACGTTGTCTGCCGGCCTCGCGATGCTTATTGGTGAGCACACAACCATTTATCCGCAGGTAATGGCTGGCAGCGCCCTGGCCGTATGGCCAATGATTCTGCTGTTTTTGATGTTCCAGAAACATTTCGTTGAAGGCATTGCCCTGACAGGTATTAAATGATAAGGAGTCAACATGGTAGATTTATTAGCAGTATGCGCTCATCCGGATGATCTTGAGGTTTGTGCTGGCGGTATATTTCTAAAGGCAAAACAAGAGGGGCTCAAGACAGGACAGATTATCCTGACAGATGGGGCAGCCAGCGGCCGGGCTCATGCGCAAGCCAGACGTGAGGAAGCGGCGGAAGGGGGAAAGCGGCTGGGACTTGATTACCTGGTGCATCTGGATTTTCCGGATGCCGCGCTGGAGTTTAACCAGCAGGCTGTACAAGCTTTGATTCCGCATTTGAGAAAAGCAGCCCCCAGGTTGATTGTGACCCTGCATCCAGCAGATTATCACCCCGATCACGTCGCTGCTGCGAAGATTACGGAAGCAGCGGCTTTTTCCGCAGGGCTTCCAAAGTATGCGACTGATGAGAGCGAATGGCATTACGATGCGATTCTATATATGTCTGCCGACCCGCGTACCAACCCCTTGCGGCCTCAACTGTTGTTTGATATCAGCGATGTGATTGATGAAAAGCTGCATGCCTGTGCTGCCCATGTTTCTCAAAAAGTGACAGATTTTGCCAAGGATTATTCAAGAACGCTTGGGCAGATGGCAGGCGTTTCCTACGCAGAAGGCCTTTATTTGGGTCAAGTACTGGTGTTGGATAAGGTGTCAGGCTTGTTGCGTATTTAAAATTAAGCGGAAGCAAACAGGAGCCCATATCAACAGTCAAGGATATGGGCTCCTGCGTTATGCTGTGTTTTGTGCTTTAGATTATTGCTTCAGGACGCGTTTTTACGCCTGGGGCGCAGCCGGCCCATGCGGCTGCGGAAGCGGTTCTTGGGCTTTTTCACCGGCGGCAGGCTGATGACATGGCCCTCATCAAAATAGACATCCTCCGGCGGCACTTCCAATTCCTGCGGGTTATTGAGCAGGTGCTGGTACATGCGCAGGAACTTGCTGTACTCCATCCCGGCGCAGATGCGCTCATCCGCGGTGACACCGGCAGGCAGGATGCGCTTGCGCACTGGCTGACCATTGCTGTCAATCTCCACCGTGCGCTCGATGTTGCCGATGACCACAAACAGCGAGGTGGAACCAAAGTTATAGATGTGGTGGAACACCGGCGGCAGGCCGATGGACGCGTTGTTGCTGAAGAACAGCCCGGTATGGAAGGGGCTGGCGTCCAGGATGTACTGGGGCAGGAGGCCGTAGCGGTCCAGAACGCGCGCCATGGATACGATAAAGTTCGCGATCAGCGGGCGCTTAAGCAGGTTGGCCACCTTCATGGTGCTGTTGTCCGCGTCCGCCTTGCGCGTCTCTTGGATGGCTTCCTTGATGCGCACGGCCACGTCAAAGATGGTGTCATGCGGGTCAAACTTGCATTTGGCCACGTTTTCCTTGACCGAGCCATCGGGGGTATCCTGCAGCACCGCGAAGGAGCACACGATGTCCTTGCGGGTGTAGTATCGCTTGTTGATGACAAAGCGGTTTAGGTGCGGCAATTGCGAAATGGTGCGCACATAGGCCGCGATAAACAGCTCCATAAAGGTAATGCGGTAGCCGTCACGGCCTTTTTCGGCCATGAAGCGCGCCAGCTTTTCGTAGTCAATTTTGTAGGTCAGCATCACCTGCGCGTCGCAGCGCATGGGCATCAAATAGGGCATCAACCCGACAACCGGGTCAATCTGCTTGACGAGATATCCGTCTCCACGTTTTCCAAACATGGCAAATCCTCACCTTTCAGTCATTTCCACCTCAAGTTGTCAGAAGTATAGACGCAATGGGCATTTGTGTCAATTTATCGGTTTGACACTGTATGTGTCACACGGTATACTAATGAAAAAGCCCTGCCCGAATTTTTCGGCAGTTAGGAGGAAGTATGGCACTCGTCAATTCAAGGGAAATGTTCAAAAAGGCATACGAAGGCGGTTACGCGGTTGGCGCGTTTAACGTGAACAACATGGAGATCATCCAGGGCATCGTGGAAGGCGCGGCTGAGGAAAAAGCCCCCTTAATCCTGCAGGTGTCCGCCGGTGCCCGCAAGTACGCGAACCATACCTATTTGATGAAGCTCATCGAGGCGGCTGTTGAAACCAGCGATCTGGACATCGTGGTGCATCTGGACCACGGCCCGGATTTTGAAACCTGCAAGGCCTGCATCGACGGCGGTTTCACCTCTGTCATGATTGACGGGTCCCACCTGCCCATGCAGGAGAACATCGAGCTCACCCGCCGCGTGGTGGAATACGCCCACAAGTATGACGTCACCGTCGAGGGCGAACTGGGCCGCCTGGCCGGGGTGGAGGACGACATCAAGGTCTCCGAGGAAGACTCCAGCTACACCAAACCCGAAGAGGTGGAAGAGTTCGTCTCCAAGACCGGTGTTGACAGCCTGGCCATCGCCATTGGCACCAGCCACGGCGCCTTCAAATTCAAGGGCGAGCCCAAGCTGCGCTTTGACATCCTGGAGGAGATCAGCCGCCGTCTGCCCGGCTTCCCCATCGTACTGCACGGCGCGTCCAGCGTCATCCCCGAGTATGTTGAGATGATCAACAAATTCGGCGGCAAACTGGACGGCGCGCAGGGTGTGCCGGAGGAAATGCTGCGCAAGGCTGCCTCCATGGCCGTTTGCAAAATCAACATCGACTCCGACCTGCGCCTCGCCTTCACCGGCGTCATCCGCAAGCATTTCGCGGAGCATCCGGATCATTTTGACCCCCGTCAGTACCTGACGGACGCGCGCGCCGCTCTCAAGGGCATGGTCCGCCACAAGATCGTCAACGTCTTAGGCTGCAACGGCAAAGGCTAAGAATCTTCTTGCCCGGTGTTTTTCGCGCACCGGGCATTATCATGTTTATTTAAGGAAGGAAACCTCATGGAATTAAAAGGTAAAGTAGTTGTCGCACAGGGCGGCGGGCCAACCGCGGTCATCAACCAGTCCTTGGTTGGCGCGGTGCTGGAAAGCCGCAAGTTTCCCCAGATTACCAAGGTGTACGGCGCGGTGGGCGGCGTGCGCGGCATTATTGATGAGCGCTTCATGGACCTGACCCAGGAGACCACCCACAACCTGGAACGCGTCGCGGTGACGCCTTCTTCCGCGTTGTCCTCCACCCGGGACAAGCCCGATCAGAAATACTGCGAGGAGATCTTCAAGGTCTTCCGCGCGCATGACGTGCGCTATTTCTTCTATATCGGCGGCAACGACTCCTCCGATACCGTCCGCATCGTCAACGAGCAGGCGGAGCGCGAGGGCTATGAGTTCCGTGCCATCCATATCCCCAAAACAATCGACAATGACCTGATGGTCAATGACCACACCCCCGGCTATCCGTCCGCGGCCAAGTTTGTGGCGCAAAGCTTCATCGGCGTCAACCTGGACAACCGCGCGCTGCCGGGCGTGCACATTGTTGTGGCCATGGGCCGCCACGCCGGTTTCTTGACGGCCGCGGCCGCTGTCGCGAACCAAAGCCCGGAGGACGGCCCGCACCTGGTCTACCTGCCCGAGCGGCCCTTTGATGTGGACAGCTTCGCGGGCGATGTCAAAACCATGTATGACCGCTATGGCCGCTGCCTGGTGGCAGTATCCGAAGGCATCCAGGATGCCGCGGGTGTGCCCATTCTCGCCAGGTTGATGCAGACGGAGCGCGATGCGCACGGCAACATCCAGCTGTCCGGCACTGGCGCTCTGGGTGAGCAGCTGGCCAACTATGTGAAGGAAAAGATCGGCCTCAAGCGCGTACGCTCTGATACCTTGGGCTATCTGCAGCGCTCCTTCTTTGGCTGCGTGTCCGATGTGGACCAGCGCGAAGCCCGCGAGGTGGGTGAGAAGGCCGCCCAGTTTGCCATCTGGCACAACGTGGACGGCTCCATCGTCATTGAGCGCACGGGCGATTACCACGTCAACTACCGCCTGGTGGAGCTGGAGAAGATCGCCGCGAAAACCAAACTGATGCCCGATGAGTTCATCAACAAAGAGGGCAACAACGTCACGCCCGAATTTATGCACTATCTGCGGCCCCTGCTGGGCTCCGACATGCCCGAGGTGGGCAGGCTGCGCGCGCCCATGGTTACCCCACTGCACCTTAAATAAGATAACGCTAATCCGGCAGGGTGTTCACATCCTGCCGGCAGCATCTGACAGGAGATAAGGCAATGAAAAAAATCGCGGTGCTCACAAGCGGCGGCGACAGCCCGGGGATGAACGCGGCTGTCATGGAAGTTTCCCGTTTCGCGGCCATGGCCGGCATGCCGCTCATTGGCATCAAACGGGGATTTAACGGGTTGATCGGCAAATTCAGGCCCCAGGACAGCTATACCGAGATGAGTATGGACCTGGCGCTGGATATCGCGGACTTGCCCGGCACCTATTTGCGCACCGCGCGCTGCGAGGAGTTTTTGCTGCCCGAATACCAGGAGATGGCGGTCAACTTCCTGCGCAGGATGAACGTGGTGGGCCTGGTCGTCATCGGCGGCGATGGCTCCTTCCACGGCGCGCAGGCGATCAGCCGGCTGGGTGTGCCATGCATCGGTATCCCCGGCACCATTGACAACGACCTGGAATATTCCGAGACCTCTCTGGGTTTTGATACCGCGGTCAACGTCTGCGTCAACGCTGTGCGCGCAATCCGCGCCACCTCCCGCTCCCACGACCGGCCCGCTTTGGTTGAGGTCATGGGCCGCAACTGCGGCGATATCGCCATGGCCACCGCCATGTCTACCGGCTCTGAAATTGTCGTGGTGCCAGAGGTCCAGGGCTGGGATATCGAGGATGTGGTGAACCGGCTGGATGATCTCGTCCGCCGCGGCAACACCCGCGCCACCATCATCGTCGCCGAAGGCGCCTACAAAACCATGAAACCCTTCGATTTTATCTCTTTCCTGGAGCCTTATACACAAGTCTTTGAGGGGGAGACCATGAACGCCCGCCGCATGGGCCATGTGCTGCGCTACAAGACCGCAACCCAGGTGCGCTCCAACGTCATCGGCTATATGCAGCGGGGGCATGAGCCCACCGCCAAAGACGCGTCCTTCGCGTTTGAGGCCGCGCACATGGCGATTGAGCTGCTCAAGCATGGCGTGGGCAACGAGGTCATTGGCCTCAAGAACGGGCGCATCTTCCACATGCCGTTGGACAAAGCGCTGCAGATTCAACCCCACTTCAACAAAAAAGTGTACGAGTTGATCAACTCCCTGTAAGGCTGTCATCTGTTTTGGACGAGTGCACCGTGGTATGATGTGGGCAAACCCATCCTGCCACGGTGATTTTAAAGGACATCAATGAAACGCATTTTAAGTTTTCTGCTCATTTTCCTGCTGCTTGCGTCAATGGGCCTGGCTGAGAGCCGGGTCGCGACGGTCTACCACGCGCCGCCTGTGAACAAAGCCCCGTTTTTTGAGGTGCCCATCAAGGAAGCGTCTCCTTTCAAGGCGGAAGAGGATACGCTGCGGGTGGACTTCATCAACATCAGGGTGGGGGATGCCATCTTAATCCGCTCCGGCGGCGAGTCTATGCTGGTGGACGGCGGGGCCAAGGGCCGTGAAGGCATGGTTAAAACCTTCCTGGAGCAGGAGGGCATCACCGGCTTTAGCTATTACATGAACACGCATTACCATGACGACCATATCGAGGGCGCCACCCGCCTGTTAAAGGAAGGCTATTTGGCCAGTGAGTTCCTGGGCCGTCACGCCAGCGATTCACGCAACAAGGAAATGATGGCCCTAATCGCGGCCACGGAACAAATGGGCGTGCCCTACCGCCAGGTGTTCGCGGGCGAAACCGTCCTGCTGGGCAACGCGGTCATCACCTTTTTGCAGGACCCGCGCCAGATCCCCGGCAACATCAACGCCACCTCCATGATGCTGCACATCCGCTTTGGCGGGCGCACCATCCTGCTGCCCGCGGATGTGACCGGCAGCAGCCTGACAGAGGTCGCGACGCGCTATCCGGATTATATGGATGTGGACATCATGAAGTCCCCGCACCACGGCATCAACCGCCTGCGGCATGAGTTCCTGCTGGCCACCAGCCCCGAGGTGTTTGTCATCACCAGCAACACCAAGGGCGGCAACAACCTGGCCACCCAACTAAAAAACAACAAAATCCCGCACTATTTTATCTCCATGGGCACGGTGTCCGCCATCACCAACGGGGAGATCTGGTACATCAGCCAGCAAAAGGAACAGTAATTGATTGGATAAAATAAAGGAGCTGCGCGTACTGGCAGCTCCTTTTTGGTGTGTGAAATTTTGATTTAGAACAACGGGGTGCCTGTCATCTCCGCCGGGATAGGAATGTCCATGGCTTTGAGCATGGTAGGCGCGATGTCAGCCAGACGGCCGCCGGTGCGCAGCGTTTTGCCCTTGAAGGCTTCCCCGCAGGCGATAAAGGGGACAGGGTTGGTGGTGTGCGCTGTAAAGGGCGCGCCGGTTTCATAGTCAATCATCTGGTCGGCGTTGCCGTGATCGGCGGTCACAAAGACCTCGCCGCCCAACTCCAGAATGCGGTCTACCAGCAGGCCCACATCCTTGTCTACTTCGCGCACGGCTTCCACCGCCGCTGGGATAACGCCGGTGTGGCCCACCATGTCGCAGTTGGCAAAGTTCAGGATCATCACGTCATACTGCTGGGAATTGATCAACTCCAGCGCTTTTTCGGTCACCTCGGGCGCGGACATCTCCGGCTTCAAGTCAAAGGTGGCCACCTTGCTGGAGGGAATCAGGAAGCGGTCCTCCCCGGCGGTGGATTTCTCAACGCCGCCGTTGAAGAAGAAGGTGACGTGCGGGTATTTCTGCGTCTCCGCGATGCGCACCTGGGTCAGCCCCAGATCGGCCAGGTAATCCCCAAGCGTGTTTGTAATGGTGCTGGGCGGGTTGACGATCTGAAGGCCTGTGAAGGTCTCGTCATACTGGGTCATGGTGACATAGCGCAGGTTGAGGTAGCCCGTCGCGCGCTCAAAGCCCTTGAAATCCTCCATGATAAAGGCGCGGGTAATCTGGCGCATACGGTCGGGGCGGAAGTTGAAGCAGACCATGCTGTCACCCTCCGCCACCAGGGCGATCGGTGTACCGTCATCCCTGGTCATCACGATGGGCTTGACAAACTCATCCGTGATGCCGGCGGCATAGCTGTCCAGCACCGCCTGCGCGGGTTGGGTGGCCTTGATGCCGTCGCCCAGCACCATGGCGTCATAGCCCAGCTTGACGCGCTCCCAGATGTTGTCGCGGTCCATGCCCCAATAGCGGCCCTGGATGCTGGCAATTTTGCCCACGCACAAGTCATCCAGCTTGTCCTGCAGCTGCTGCACAAAGCCTGCGCCGCTGGTGGGCGGCACATCGCGGCCGTCCAGCATCGCGTGTATATAAAACCGGGTCAGCCCGCGTGCTTTGGCCATATCCAGCAGGGCAAACAGGTGGTCCATATGGCTGTGCACGCCGCCGTCGGACAATAAGCCCATGAAGTGCAGGGCTTTGTTGTCCGCTTTCGCGCTGTCCATGGCCCAGATTAAGGGTTCCTTTTGAAACAGCTCGCCGGTTTCAATCTGATGGGTAATCTCCATCAGCTCCTGGCGGACGACTCGGCCCGCGCCGATGTTGAGGTGGCCCACCTCGGAGTTGCCCATCTGCCCGGGGGGCAGGCCAACGTCCGGCCCGGACGCGGACAGCAGGGTATGGGGGAAGGCTGCCATCAGGCGGTCCACATGGGGCGTGCCAGCCTCCAGGATGGCGTTGCCCACGGGGTTTTCATTGATGCCAAAGCCATCCATGATGATTAAAGCAGTCAGTTTTTTAGCCACTTTTTCTCCTTGACGCCAGATACCTGGCGAATTGTTTATTCGAAATGCACGACCTTGGCAAAATCTTCAGCCTTCAGGGACGCGCCGCCAATCAGCCCGCCGTCAATCTGCGGCTGGGCCATCAGGCCTTTCACGTTCTTGGGGTTCATGCTGCCGCCGTACTGGATGCGCACCTTGTCGCTGACGCGTTTGCCGTATTTGGCGCGGATGGCTTCACGGATGACGCCGATGGTTTCATTGGCCTGCTCGTCCGTGGCGGTAAGGCCAGTGCCGATGGCCCAGACCGGCTCATAGGCGATAATCACTTTTTTGATCTCGTCATCGCTCAAGCCCGTTAGCGCGATCAAGGTCTGGTAGGCGACCAGGGCGTCGGTATAGCCCGCTTCACGCTGCTCTTTTTTCTCGCCTACGCAGATGATGGGAATCAGGCCGCCCGCGACCGCCGCTTTCACGCGCAGGTTGACGGTTTCATCTGTCTCGGCGAAATACTGCCGGCGCTCGCTGTGGCCGATGATGACATATTCTACGCCCGCTTCCTTGAGCATGCTGGCGGACAACTCGCCCGTGTAGGCGCCGGACTCCTTAAAGTGCACGTTTTGCGCGCCCAGCTTGATTTTGCTGCCCTTGAGCGCTTTTTTGGCGGCGGGGATGTCAATGGCCGGTACGCAGACAACGACCGTGGCCTTCGCGTCCTTCACCAGGGGCTTGAGTTCATTGATTAATTCAACCGCCTCCGCGGGGCCTTTGTTCATCTTCCAGTTGCCAGCAATAACAGGTGTACGCATGTGAGTTCCTCCTCGTATTCTTTGAAAATGGCCCGCCCATGCCGAAAACGGCCGGGCGGGCTTTGAGCATATTTTATTTGTCGTTCAGCGCCGCGACACCGGGCAGCACCAGGCCTTCCAGGAATTCCAGGGAGGCGCCGCCGCCAGTGGAAATATGGCTGATTTTGTCAGCAAAGCCCATTTGGGTTACAGCCGCCGCGGAGTCACCGCCGCCCACGATGGTGGTTGCGTCGCTTTCCGCAAGCGCCTTGGCCAGCGCCTGGGTGCCTTCGGCGAAAGTGGGCATCTCAAACACACCCATGGGGCCATTCCAGACCACCGTCTTGGCACTCTTGATGGCATCGGTGAACAGCTTGATGGTTTCAGGCCCGATGTCCAAGCCCTGCCAGCCCGCCGGAATCTCGCCGGTGGGGACCACCTTGGTGATCGCGTCGTTGTCAAACTTGTCAGCAATCACGGTGTCAATGGGCAGCAGCAGCTTGACGCCTTTTTCCTTGGCTTTTGCCATCATCTCGCGGGCATAATCCACCTTGTCCTTCTCAAGCAGACTGTCGCCCACTTCGCCGCCGCCGGCCACGGTAAAGGTATAGGCCATGCCGCCGCCGATGATTAAGGTGTCCACCTTCTCCAGCAGGTTGTTGATGACGCCCAGTTTGTCCGAAACCTTGGCGCCGCCCAGGATGGCGACAAAGGGGCGGTCCGGGTTGTCCAGCGCCTTGCCCATGAACTGCAGCTCCTTCTCAATCAAAAAGCCGGAGACAGCGGGCAGGAAGTGCGCCACGCCTTCGGTGCTGGCATGCGCGCGGTGCGCGGTACCAAAGGCGTCATTCACATACAGGTCGGCGTAGGAGGCCAGCTTCTTGGCAAACTCCTCCACGTTCTTTTCTTCTTCCTTGTGGAAGCGCAGGTTTTCCAGCAGCGCGACCTCGCCCTCTTTTAAGGAGGCGACGATGGCGTCCGCGTCCTCGCCAATGACGTCCTTGGCCATTTTGACGTCCTGGCCCAGCAGTTCACCCAGCCTTTTTGCGACCGGGGCCAGGGAATACTTCGGGTTCACTTCGCCCTTGGGGCGGCCCAGGTGGCTGCACAGGATCACTTTCGCGCCGTGCTCCACCAAATGACGGATGGTGGGCAGCGCGCCGACGATCCGGTTTTCATCGGTGATGTTCTTGTTCTCATCCATGGGCACGTTAAAATCAACGCGGACCAGGACTTTTTTACCTTTCAGGTCAACATCGCGGACGGTTTTCTTCATGGGGGTTCCTCCTTCAAACAATTCAATTTGGGGTTACAGTGTCAATCAGGTCCAATATCGCAAGCCCAAGGCCTTCATCCACAACAAGGGCCCAGGGGGGATGCCAACGTACAGCGGCCAAAACCGCTTCTGCTTTGCGCTGGCCGGCAGCCGCCATGATGCTGACGGAACCGTGCTTGCCAGTGCCCAGCTCAGAGGAGAGGGAAGGGCTTTGATGGATGACATTGCCGGACAAATCAAAGAAATCGCCCAGCGCCTCGCCCACCGCGCCCTCGCGCAGCAATTGGCGCCGCAGGGAGAGGGAGAAGCCGCGCCGCTGTGCCATGTCATCCGCCCGGCCAACGCCGTAGAGGATGACATCCGCGTTGCGCATCAAGGCCAGCGTGGCGCGCACGCCGGGCAGCTTGGCCGCTTTGCTCAAGGTGTCCGAGTCCATACCTTCCGGCAGGTGCATCAGCCGGTAATCCCCGCCGATGTGCTGCGCCAGTTCACTGGCAACGGCATCCGCCTGCATCTGCGCCATGCGGCCAAAGCCGCCGCGGGCAGGCACCACCATCACAGCGCCGGGGACCGGTGTCATCGCGCGGGCAACTTCACTCATGGTGCTGCCGCCTGACACGGCGATGATCATGTTGTCCTTCACCACCTGGTGCAAAAACTGCGCGGTGGCCCGGCCCAAATCCAGCAGAACCATCCGGTCCTCATCCGCGTTGCCGGGGACAACGGACAGGCGGGAGATGTTCAGTTTTTCCTTCAGCTGGCTTTCAAGGTCAAACAGACCGCTGATGTTGCGGCACAAGGCGCGCACCTCCGGCAGCAACTTTAAGCCGTCCTCAGACAGCAGCATGCCGGTGGTGTTCAGCACAATCAGGCCTTCTTCCTTCAAGGCTTCCGCCGCCGCGCGCACTTCGCGCTCAGACAGCTGCATGGAGGCAGCCAAGGTGCGCCGGCCCACAGGGCCGATGGCGTGGATGCGCTCCATCAACTGCGCGCGCTGGTAGATTTCCTCCACCTGGCTGGCGGCAATGCGTTTTAAGGTAGCCCAGGTAATGTCTTGCAATCCGTGTGTCCTTTCCATGCGGGGCAAATTTTGCCCGCCTGGGATATTATACCCCTAAGCGGCATGATGCACAAGCAAAAAGAAAAACCAGGGCATCCTCCTGGCTTTTCAAGCGTCGTTTAGACCATGCGGTCGCTCAATGTTTCGCCGCCCAGTACATGGAAGTGCAGGTGGTGTACACTTTGCCGGGCATCCGGACCGCAGTTGGATACCAGGCGGTAGCCGCTTTGGTCAATCCCCAGCGCCTTGGCCACGTCCTGTGCCGCGCGCAGCAATCCGGCCAGCAGGCCGTCCTCGGTTTGGTTCAAATCATTTAAACTGTCCAGGTGCTTTTTGGGGATGATCAGGGCGTGCGCTTTGGCCTGCGGGTTGATGTCCCGGAAGGCCAGCACCTGCTCGTTTTCATAGATGGTTTCAGCCGGGATGTCCCCGCTTGCGATCCTGCAAAACAGACAGTCACTCATCAACAATTCCTCCTTGCGCAAACTATCTCTGATACCAACTTACCCAATCATCTCGCCTTTCATGCCGGATTGATGCAGGCCCATCAGGCGGATGTCATGGACCTCACCCGGCTGCGCGCCTTTGACAAAGACGGAGATGGCCTGGGGTGTCTGCCCTTCAGTGGTGCCGTCTGCCAGCACGGTTTCAAACAAGACGGGTTGGACGCTGCCCACCATGCGCTCACGGTAGGCGATGGACATGCGCTCATCCAACTGGGCCATCTGCCGGGCGCGCTCGGTTTTGACCGCGCGGCTCAGTTGCCCAGGCATGCGGGCGGCAGTTGTCCCAGCCCGGCGGCTGTAGGGGAAGATATGCATCTTGGCAAAGCCCACTTCCTCGCAAAAGGAGAGGGTCTGCAAAAACTCCTCTTCAGTTTCACCGGGGAAGCCGACTAAAACGTCCGTTGTCAGCGCGCAATCCGGGAAGGTACGCTGAAGCCGCCTGGCCGCCTCCAGGTATTCCCGGGCGGTGTAACGCCTTCGCATGCGCTTGAGCACGGTATCAGACCCGGATTGCAGCGACAGATGAAACTGCGGGCAGATACTGGGGATCTCAGCCAGTTCGTCCACAAAGTCCTGGGTTGCGATGACAGGCTCCAGGGAACCCAGTCGCAGCCGGGGCAGGCCGGGCACAGCCGCCGCGCGGATGGCGTCCATTAAACGGGGGCCATCCAAATCCTTGCCGTAGCTGGTTAAATGGATGCCCGTTAAGACGATTTCCTGGTATTCGGCAGCCACCAGTCGCTTTGCCTCCGCGTGAATGGCGTCCGGCGTCCTGGAGCGGATGCCGCCGCGCACATGGGGGATGATGCAGTAGGCGCAGAAGCGGTCACAGCCTTCCTGAATCTTCATCACCGCGCGGGTGCGGCCATCCTGATGGCTGATGGTCAACTCCTCAAAGGGGATGCTGCGCACATCCTCCACAGCGCAAATCTGCGCGTTGTCATGGAGCGCTTCGTGCAAAAGGTTCACCACACGCTCCCGGTGCTGGTTGCCGATGATCAGCCGGACGCCCAAATCCTTCAATTTGTCCGCGTCTTTTTGCGCCAGGCAGCCCGCGGCGATCACCTGGCTGTCCGGCTGCTCCCGCAACACGCGGTGCAGCATCTGCCGGCTTTTTTGCTCGCCCGCAGCGGTCACCACACAGGTGACGATGACATTGACGTCCACAGGCTCACCAAAGGGCCGGGTTTTGTAGCCAGCCCTTACAAAGCTTTCCTTCATGGCCTGGGCGTCATACTGGTTGACCTTGCAGCCCAGGGTATAAAACGCGACTGTTTTCAATTTGTTCTTTCCTTATGTAAAATCATTCGCCAGCGCCAGGATCATGGCAATGGCCGCGATGCCTGCCGTCTCCGTGCGCAGGATGCGCGGGCCCAAGGTGACGGCCCTGGCGGGCAGTTGCTGGATTTCTTCCTCCGTGAACCCGCCTTCCGGCCCGATCACCAGGGCGATGTCCCGCGCGCCTTCGTACACGCTGTTGATGGTGGCGCCTTGCGCCAGCTCGTAGGGGACCAGTGCCTGCTCATGCAGTGCTAAGCGCTTGCGCAGGCCGTCAACATCAAGAACATCCTCCACCACCGGGATCATCGTGCGGCCTGACTGCATAGCCGCTTCCCGCGCGATTTTGTTCAAGCGCTCCAGCCGCTTGTGCGCCTGCTCCGGCCTTGCCACACAGCGCGCGAACAGGCAGGGGACAACGGCGTGCACGCCCAGTTCCGTTGCCTGGCGCACAATCTGGTCCATCTTGTCGCCCTTGGGCCACCCCTGATACAGGGTGATGCGCGTCCTGGCCTCACTGCTTGGTATTTCCTTTGTGATGCGCGCGATGGCGGTTTGATTGTCCACCTCAAGCGTCGCCTCATAGCGCCGGGCGTTAACGCTCACGCGGATGGTCTGCCCGGGCGCCAGCCGCAACACGCGCAGGGCGTGGTGGCTGTCCTCCTTTGTCAGGGCAGCGGTCTGGTTGATAATCTCCTCCGCGAAAAAATCAGGCATGGTGTTTCCCAAACAGCAGGGCGACCCATTCGCCCTCCGCCAGCCTGTCAATCAAGACGTAGCCCGCTTCTTTATACGCGCGCAGCACATCCTGTTCCCGGTCCTTGATGATGCCGGAGGCCAGGAACAAGCCGTCCTGTGCCAATAAAGGCGGCAAGGCATCCCTCAGGCTGATGATGACATCGGCTAAGATATTGGCGCAGATAAACTCATGCTGACCGGATACATCCTTTGCCAGATCACCCTGAAGCACCCGAATGGTTTCACCTAATTGATTGCGCGCGACATTTTCCCGCGCCGCGCTCACAGCGATGGGGTCAATGTCCACCGCGGTGACGTTCTGCGCGCCCAGCTTGGCCAGCGTGATTGCCAGAATGCCGGAGCCGGTGCCGATGTCCAGCGCGCGCCCGCCATGATAGTGCTTCTCAATCATGGCCATACACAGCCGTGTGGTCTCATGGTTGCCGGTGCCAAATGCCATGCCCGGGTCCATGTCAATCACCAGGTCGCCTGGCTCCTGTTCATATGCCTCCCACATCGGGCGGATAATCAGGCGCTTTCCCACCCGCATAGGCTTATAATACTGCTTCCAGTTCTCCGCCCAGTCCTCGTCCCTTACCTGTGTCTGTGAAAAAGCCAGGCTGCCCGCGTCAAAGCCAGCCAGGTTTTTCAGGCTTTGTACAGCTGACTGCGCCTGCAGCGCGTCCTCCGGGCTTTTAAACCAGGCCTTCACCGTCGCTTCCTCGGGCATCTTCGCCTTCATGTCCTCGCCGTACATCTCCCCAAAGCCTGTCCAGTCCTCCTTTTGGGGGATGTCCAGGCGGTCTAAGATCTGCGTGCCTTTCGCGCCGTAGCGCATCAATAGTTCCGACAGCGCGTCGGACGCGCCGGTGGTTGTGGTCACACTTGTTTCAATCCAATCCATGCCAACACCTCATTCGTTTTCAAACGGATTATATCCATTAGCACATAAAATTACAATTTGCGCCCATATAAAGAGGGTGAAGGATGTTCGCCTTCACCTGACAGAATCGGTTTGATTGGTTTATGCCTCAGGTACGGGCGCAGCCCGTGTTTTGCGCTTGCGGGCTTGGCCCAGGTAGGCGTCGCGTACCTTCTGGTTGTTCAGGAGGGCGGCGCCGGTGTCCTCCATGGTGATGCGCCCGGTTTCCAGCACATAGCCGTAGTCTGCCGCGTGCAGGGCGGCGTTGGCGTTTTGCTCAATCAGCAGGATGGTGATGCCTTCCTCCCGCAGGCGCTGGATGATCTGGAAGATGTCCTTCACCACCAGGGGCGCCAGGCCCAGCGAGGGCTCGTCCATCATAATCAGCCGAGGCCTGGCCATCAGCGCGCGGCCAACCGCCAGCATCTGCTGTTCCCCGCCGGAGAGCGTGCCCGCCAATTGCCAATGGCGCTCCTGCAACCTTGGGAAACGTTCATACACATATTCAATGGAGTTGTTAATTTCCGCCTGGTCTTTGCGCAAGTAGGCGCCGATGCGCAGGTTTTCAAGCACCGTCAGGTTGGGGAAGACTCGCCGCCCCTCCGGCACCATCACAATGCCTTCCTCCACAATGCTGGAGGTGACCAGGGAGGTAATTTCCCGCCCGTCAAAGGTGATGCCGCCAGCCTTGATGGGCACCAGGCCGGAGATGGCGCGCAGGGTGGTGGATTTGCCCGCGCCGTTTGCGCCAATCAGGGTAACAATCTGTCCGGCTTCCACCGTGAAGGAGATGCCCTTGAGCGCTTCAATCCCGCCGTAGGAGACCTGAAGATCCGTCACTGTCAACAAACTCATTCTTCATACACCCCCAAATACGCGGTAATCACATCCGGGTTGTCCTGGATCTCCTCCGGAACGCCGGTCGCGATCAGGCGGCCAAAGTCAATCACATAAATGCGGTCGGAGATGTCCATCACCAGGTCCATATGATGCTCAATGAGGAAGATGGTCAGCTCAAACCGTTTTTGGATGCCCACAATAAACTGGCCCAAAGCCTCCGTCTCCTGCGGGTTCATGCCGGCGGCAGGCTCATCCAAAAGAAGCAGGCGCGGGTTGGTGGCCAGCGCCCGGGCAATCTCCAGCCTGCGCTGCTTGCCATAGGGGAGGGAGGTGGCCAATTCGTCCTTCACGTCGATTAAGCCAACCGCCTCCAGCATGTTGAGGGCGTGCTCGCGCATCTGCCGCTCTTCCTTGTGGTTGAGGCGCAGGGTGGCCGTCAGCAGGTTGCTGGTTTTGTGCAGATGTGTGGCAATCAGCACGTTTTCAAACACCGTTTGTGTTTTAAACAGGCGGATGTTTTGAAAAGTCCGCGCAACGCCCAGCTTGGTGATTTTGTCGGGGGTGTTCACGACAATTTCCTTTGGGAATTCCTTGTGTGTGCCGGCGTAAAGCTGCTTCATCTTGCCCTGGGGCTGGTTGCTCACAATCAGCCGGCCCTCATAATACACCTGCCCGTTGGTGGGGGTGTACACACCGGTAATGCAGTTGAAGGCCGTTGTCTTGCCGGCGCCGTTGGGGCCGATGAGGGCAACGATCTCCTCCCGGTTGATGTGCATGGACAGGTTGTCCACGGCCACAACGCCGCCAAACTGCATGGTGACATGCCGTAAATCAAGAACTGGCTCAGACACGACCGGCACCTCCTTTCCCGCGGGTGAATCTGTCACGGAGTTTGCTTAAGCTAAACTCCTTATCACCCATGATGCCCTGCCTGTAAAACAGCACCACCGCCATGATGACGACAGAGAAGACCACCATTCGGAAACCCGAGCGCAAAAGCGGCACCTTGAAATTGCCAATCACCGTGGCATTGTCCAGGAAGCGCAGCCACCACTCGCTGGCGGCCACAAACAGGAAGCTGGCCAGGATGGAGCCGGAGATGGAGCCCATGCCGCCGATGACCACAATCAGCAAAATCTCATAGGTCATGGCGGCGGTAAAGGCCTTGGCCTGCACCGTAGTCTGGTACATGGCAAGCAGGGCACCGCCCACGCCCGCGAAAAAGCTGCTGATGACAAAGGACATCTGCTTGTGGTGGTACAGGTTGATGCCCATGGCTTCCGCCGCGATCTCGTCATCCCGGATGGCCTTGAAGGCCCTGCCATAAGTGGAGTGAATCATCAGCGCGATGAGCAGGATACACACACCCGCCACCGCGAAGGGGAAGAGCACGGTTTCAAACACCGGGAATTTGCGCAGCAGGTTGGAGCCATTGGTGATGGGCCCTAAACCATCATACTGGAAGACCGCGCGGATGATCTCCGCAAAGCCCAAGGTGGCAATGGCCAGGTAATCGCTTTTGAGCCGAAGTACCGGCAGCCCGATCAAGTAGGCAAAGAAGGCCGCGGCCAACCCGGCCAGGGCGATGGAAACTAATGTGGGCAGGGAGAACTGAATCAAGCCGCCCGCGTAGTACTGGTACACTTGGGCGCGGTTGCCGGTTTCAATGCTGAAAATCGCGTACACATAGGCACCGATGAGCATAAAGCCCGCCTGCCCCAGCGAGAACAGCCCGGTAAATCCGTTCAGCAGGTTCATGGCCACCGCGACCAGGGCGTAAATGGCGCCTTTTTTGAGCACCATCATCAGCATGGAGTTGGCGCCCACCGTATTTTCCAGGATATACACCCCGACAAACAGCACCGTGATGAGCAGCACATGGATGCCCAGCCTGCGCGCCTGCGCGATTTTGCAGTATGCGGACAGGATGAGTACAATGCCGGCAACCAGGAGCAGCAGCCCGCCCGCGATCATTGAGGGACCGTTTTGGTAGGCAAACAGTTCATACTGCACCTGGGTATCGATGACCAGTTTGTCAGCAAACCCGTTTAAATAGCGCTCCAACCCCCGCAAGGTTTTTTCCTTGTTGTCCTCCATAAGCCCGTCCGTGACGCGCTTTTTGGCGCGCTGCATCTGGCTGTCCGTCTCCGCCAGGTTCTGCGGGTCCATGCGCTCCAGCAAGCCTGGCAGGCTGTCCTTGGCGGTATAGGAGGTGTAGATCATAAACAGCGCGCAGACAACCAGCAAGGCGGCGATGATGGTTTTGAAAATCTTCATATCGTCCTCCCTATACCTTCTCGTAGACCGCTTCGCCAAACAGCCCCGTTGGCTTGAAGACCAACACGATGATGAGCAGGGCGAAGGTAAAGGCGTCAGAGAAGGTGGTCAGCCCCAGCGCCTTGATGATGTTCTCACATATGCCAATGATAAACGCGCCAATGACAGCGCCCGGGATGGAGCCGATACCGCCAAAGACGGCGGCCACGAAGGCCTTCAGCCCGGGCATGGCGCCCGCGGTAGGCGTGACCGCGGTGTAATTGCTGAAATACAGCATGGAGCCAATCGCGGCCAAAAAGGACCCAATGATGAAGGTGACGGAGATGACGTTGTTGATCTTGATGCCCATCAGGCGAGAGGTCTCAAAATCCCGGCTCACCGCGCGCATCGCAAGACCAATTTTGGTGCGGTGGATGAGCAGCGACAGCATCATCACCAAAACCAGGGTCAGCACCGGGGTTATCAGCGTGACAATCTTGGTGGTGGCGCCAAAGATGCGCACGGTGTTGGAGATAAAGGGGATAGTGGGGTACTGCTGCGCCAGGCCGCCTGTGACATACCACATCAGGTTTTGCAGCAAATAGCTCACCCCGATGGCGGAGATCATGATGGACATGCGCGGCGCCTGCCGCAGCGGCTTGTAAGCGACGCGCTCCACCCCAAAGCCCAGCAGGACGGTCAGGATAATCGTCATGGGCAGGGAGATGTACAGCGGCATGGTCGCGTTCATGTACACCATCAAATAGGCGGCCACGGTAAAGATATCGCCGTGCGCGAAGTTGATCAGGCGCAGGATGCCATACACCATGGTGTAGCCGATGGCGATAAGCGCGTACTGCCCGCCAACGGAGATGCCGGCCAGCAAATAGGGAAGATTGGCGCTGATAAAATTGTTCATTGTGGTCCTCTTTTAAAGAGGGGGCCGAGTGGTTCGGCCCCCAGTTCCGCTTATGTCGGAAGAGATATCAAATTGGGTTTAGTCGCTGACAGTCTGAACCTTCAGGAACTGCCAGGCGCTCAGCTCGTTGTCGCTGCGGATGATGAAGGCCTGGTCGCGCACGGCGTCGCCGTTCTCACCAAAGACGATGGAGCCGGTCACCCCGTCAAAGGTGACATCCGCCATGACCTCGGCAATGTCGTCGCGCTCCGCGGAATCGGCCAGCTTCAGGGCCTCCAGCGCCACCATGTAGCCGTCATAGCCCAGAGCGGACACAGCGGCCACGATGTCATTGCCGCCGTTGTTGGCCAGTTTGTCGGGGTTCTCATTCAGCCAGGCTTTAAAGCCGGTGACAAACTCGGCCGCCTTGGAGGAGGAGTCGCCTTCATCAAAGAAGGTGGAAACGGAGACGGATACATCCGTGCCCTTGGCCGCGTTCAAAATAACAGAGGAATCCCAGGTGTCGCCCGCCAGGATGGGGATCTTAATCCCGTTGGCGGCGGCCTGTGTAATGATCTGCGCGGCAAACTCCGTGGATGTGGGGGAGAAGATGACCTCCGCGCCCGCGTTGACGGCATTGGTCAAATAGGCGGTAAAATCGCTGGTACCGGTGGGGAAGGTCTCGCCGGTCACTTCGCCGCCCTTGCCCTTGAAGGCCTGGGTGAAGTAGTGGGCCAGGCCGACGTCATAGTCATTGCCCAGCTCCGCCAGCGTGTAGGCTTTTTTGGCGTCAAACTCATCCGTCGCGAAGTTGGCCAGCACGGTGCCCTGGAAGGGATCCAGGTAACAGATGCGGTAGTAGAGCGGGTTGCCCAGGGTGACCTGCGGGTTGGTGCAGGAGATGCCGATGGCAACCACACCGGCCGCGTCAAAGATATCGGCCGCGGCGATGGACACGCTGGAGCCGTAGGAGCCCAGCACGATGGACGCGCCTTCTGATACCAGGGTCTGCGCGGCGGAGGGCGCCTTGTCCGGGACGGACTGGTTGTCCACCTCCACCAGTTTGATCAGGTATTCACCATCAGACAGGGTAACCGTCGGTTTTAGGTAGTTGGCGTAGTAGATGCCCAGGGTTTCCTGCTTGCCGCCGGCGCCGTTGGGGCCGGAGGCAGGCTCGTAAATACCGATGACAATCTCACCGGCATAGTCATCAGCCAGGGCCAGGACGGGGAGGAACAGGGTGAGTGTGAGGAGCAGAGCAAGCCATTTCTTCATCGAAAAACCCTCCTGTTTTTATTTGGTACATCGTACTGCAACCATTTTTCTTTGTATACAGATTTTAACGATTCGTGTATGAAAATGCAAGCGAAATGCAAAACAAATCAGCGAAAAACAACGAAATATTTATTTTTGGGGTCATCTTGGGCTTACAGTGACGCCACCAGTGCTTCCGCGGTGCGCAGGCCGTCCACCGCGGCGGACATGATGCCGCCCGCCTGTCCCGCGCCTTCACCGGCCGGGAACACGCCTTGAATATTGCTCATATGCCGCTCGTCCCGGATGGCCTGTACCGGGCAGGAGGAGCGGGTCTCCACCCCGGTCAAAACCGCGTCATAAGCCGCGAAGCCCCGCAGCTTCTTGTCAAAAGCCAGCAAGGCTTCCTTGATGCCTTCTGCCGCGAAATGTGGCAAGCAGTCCTTCAGCATGGCCGGATGGACGCCCGGTTTGTAGCTGGGCTGCACCTTCCCAAAGCCGGTTGACAGTTGATCCTGCAGGAAATCACCCACCAGCTGGTAAGGCGCGCGGTAATCACCGCTGCCCAGCTGATAAGCCAGCTGCTCATACTGTCGCTGCCAGGCAAAGCCGCTTAAGGGATTCTGGTCCCGCAAATAATCCGCCGGCCGCACTTCCACCAGGATGGCGGCATTGGCGTTGGTGCCGTCCCGGCGGTAGTTGCTCATCCCGTTCACGCATACGCCGCCGTTTTCGCTGGCGGCTGGCATGACCCGTCCGCCCGGACACATACAAAAGGTGTAGGCGCCCCGGCCGGAGGTGAGGCGGTGGGCGAGGTGATACTCCGCGACCGGCAGCAGGGCATGGTCAAAGGCTGTGCCATACTGCGCGGTGTTGATGAAGGCCTGCGCGTGCTCCACCCGCACGCCGATGGAAAAGGGCTTGGGGATGATACGCATGCCTTGTTGATACAACACCGTTTGCGTATCCCGGGCGGAGTGGCCAATGGCGAGGATGACGGCGTCGCAGTCCAACTCATGCGTCTGTTGATCTGTTTGATACCTGATGCCGCGCAGGCGGGACTGGTCGATCTGCATACCCAAAAAGCGCGCGCCAAAATGAACGCTGCCGCCAAGGGCTTCTATCTGCTGCCTCATGGCGGAAACAACCCGGGGCAGTTTGTCCGTGCCGATATGCGGCCGCTGCAGGTAGAGGATTTCCTCCGGCGCGCCGTGCTCCACAAAGATGCGCAGGACGTCCCGGATGTAGGGGTCCTTGGTGCCGGTGGTCAGTTTGCCGTCAGAAAAGGCGCCGGCGCCGCCCTCCCCAAACTGCAGGTTGCTTTCCGGGTCCAGGATGCCTGCGCCAGCCAGCTGGTTGACGCTGCGGCCGCGCGCCTGTACCGGCAGCCCGCGCTCCAGCACAACGGGCTCAAGGCCGGCTTTGGCCAAATAGTAGGCCGCGAACAAACCGCAGGGGCCCAGGCCAATGACTGCGACCCTGGCTTTCTTTTTCGCGCAGGGGATCGTGATGGGCGTTTGCTTGGGCGCTTTTTGAATGTGCAGCGCAGGGAAGCGCTTAATCAGCTGCTCCTCACTCACTGTTACAGCCAGGTCCAGGGTATAACTGACGCGGATGCGCGCCTTGTTGCGGGCATCCACGCTTTTTTTCACAACGCGATAGGAGGACACCTGCTCCCTTTTCAGGCGCAGGCGTTTGAGGGCCAGCAGCAGCGCGTGCTGCTCATCCTGCCCCGGCGCCACCGTCAGGTTGCCTATCCTGATCATGCTGGTTCTCCTTCCCGTCAAACTGTTTGCATGATAGCGCATTTTGCGCCTTTATGCACACCTTGTTTTCTTGACAGACACCAGTGCGGTTGATAGGATATGCCCATGCGTTCAAGCTTTGATTTTGTCAAGTTATTCAGTGCGTTTTTAGCACTTATCCTGCTGTGTTCCATCCCCGCGGTTTCGCTTGCGAAAGAGGGCAGCAGCATTGTGTTAACCTTTACCGGTGACTGCACCCTGGGCAATGAAGAGCGGCTCAATTACCAGCCCTATTCCTTTGTGGGTGTTGTGAAAGAGCAGGGGTTTGACTACCCCTTCGCCAAAGTGAAAGAGCTGTTTGAAAGCGATGATTTGACCATCATCAACCTTGAGAATGTGTTTTGCGACACCTGCAACGGAAAAGCCTCCAAAACCTACAATTTTAAAAGCCCTACATCGTTTGCGGAGATTCTGCCCAAGGGCAGTGTGGAGTTGGCTTTTATCGGCAACAACCACATCCTGGATTACGGCAGCCAGGGCCTAAACAGCACGCTGAAGGCGCTGAAGGATCAGGGTGTTCCCTGGTTTGGCAGCGTGTATGACAACCCTTTTCATTACATTTATGAGAAGGACGGCGTCAAAATCGGTTTTTTTGGGACCCTGCCTACCTACTTCATGTTGCACCGAGATGAAGCGGCGGCTACCATGGCTACCTTAAAGGAGGCCGGCTGTGAGGTCATCATCGGGGTGATGCACGCGGGCACAGAGTATTCCGGGATGCGTGACCGGATGCAGGTCCGCATGGCCAACTGGATGGTCAAAAACGGCGCGGATCTGGTCATTGGGCACCATCCGCATATCCCCCAGGGCATGGACATCCTGGGTCATGCCAGCGTCCTGTATTCCCTGGGCAACTTCTCCTTTGGCGGCAACCACAAAATGACGGTGTCCAGACGGGGGAACATGCGGGCGGACAAGGCGCTCATCGCGCGCGTGGAATTAAAATTTGACGCGGATAAAAAATACCTGGGCCACCAGGTCAATTTGATTCCCGTCTCGCCCTCCGGCGAATATGACACCAACAACTACCAACCGGTGCTGCTTACGGGTGAGGACGCGGAAAAAACCATGCAGATGGTGCAGCGCGATACGCCCTTTGAATTAAAGCCCTATGTGGAAGGCGTAGGCGCCTTGCAGGATTTTGTCAAAAACACACGGGATGACATTGCGGATATGACCGAGTAATCGCCGAAACAGACAAATACAACCAACAAGAAAGCGTCGTGTCGCTTTTTTTGTTTTCAGGGGGTATTTCAGACGGGTTCTCATACCAAAAAACACAAGAGGATTGAGCGCGATAAAAACATAAGAATATCAAGATAAAAGACGCTGTATTTTCTCGAATTTCATGCCGTGTTTTCCTTTCTTTTTTGACCGTTTTATGCTATAATGAAACGGTGTTGAAACTGCGTCTTACACCGCAGTTTTTACAGGACAAGGAATGAGGTTATTTGCATGAACAAAGATGATTTACACAACGCCGCGGCGATGTCCACGCATGTGGACGCCACCTATGACGAAAAGCAGATCCAGGTCCTGGAAGGCCTGGAGGCAGTGCGCAAGCGGCCGGGCATGTACATTGGGTCCACCGACCACAATGGCCTGCACCATTTGGTGTATGAAATCGTGGACAACTCCATTGATGAAGCGCTGGCGGGTTACTGCACGCAGATTGATGTAAAAATCCACGCGGATGGCTCCATCAGTGTGCAGGATGACGGCCGCGGCTTCCCCATTGGCCTGCATCCCAAGCTCAAGCGCCCCGCGGTGGAAGTCTGCCTGACGGTCTTGCACGCGGGCGGCAAGTTTGGCGGTGAGGGCTACAAGGTATCCGGCGGCCTGCACGGCGTAGGCGCGTCGGTTGTCAACGCGCTTTCCTCGCACATGGAAGTCTTTGTGCACCAGGACGGCAAGATTCACCACCAGGCCTATCAGCGCGGCAAAATTTTGAACGACCTGCATGTCATCGGGGAGACCGACCGCACCGGTACCACCGTGCGCTTCTGGCCGGACATCAAGAGCGAAGCCAACCCCGACGGCATCTTTGAGGAGGGCACCAGCTTCCGCTTTGACATCCTGCGCAGCCGCATGCGCGAGATGGCCTTCCTCAACAAGGGCATCCGCATCGACATCAGCGATGAGCGCGAGGACCCGGTGGAGCACAAAAGCTACCACTTCGAGGGCGGTATCATCGAGTTTGTCAAATATATCAACAAAAACCGCACCGCTATCTTTCCAGATCCCATTTATATCGAGGGCATCAAGAATGACATCGCGGTGGAGGTCGCGCTGCAATACAACGACTCCTACCAGGAGAACACCTTCGCCTTCGCCAACAACGTGCGCACGCCGGAGGGCGGCACGCACCTGGTTGGTTTTTATGCCGCGCTCACCCGCTGTATCAACGACTATGGCCGGCGCTATAAAATCCTGAAGGACGCGGACAGCAACCTGCGCGGCGAGGACGTGCGCGAAAGCCTGGCGGCCGTTGTCTCCGTCAAGCTGCGTGAGCCGCAGTTTGAAGGGCAGACCAAGTCCAAACTGGGCAATTCCGAGGTGCGCGGCGCGGTGGATAGCCTGGTTCATGAGCAACTGGGCGCCTACCTGGAAGAAAACCCCAGCACGGCCCGCATCATTTTGGACCGCAGCCTGGGGGCAGCCCGCGCACGGGAGGCGGCCCGCAAGGCCCGTGAGTTAACAAGGCGCAAATCCGTGCTGGAATCCGCCTCCCTGCCCGGCAAGCTGGCCGACTGCTCGGAGACCGATCCCGCCAAGTGCGAGATTTTTCTGGTGGAAGGCAACTCCGCCGGCGGCTCCGCCAAGGCAGGGCGTGACAGGCACTACCAGGCTATCCTGCCTTTGCGCGGAAAAATCCTCAATGTGGAAAAAACCCGACTGGACCGCGTGCTGATGAACGAGGAAATCAAAAACATGATCACCGCCTTTGGCTGCGGAATCGGCAATGATTTTGATATCTCAAAACTCCGCTACCACCGCATCGTCTGCATGACGGACGCGGACGTGGACGGCGCGCACATCCGGGTACTGATGCTTACCTTCTTCTACCGTTATATGCGCCCCCTGATTGAAAAGGGCTATGTCTACATCGCCATGCCGCCGCTGTACAAAGTGACCAAGGGCAAGATGGAGCGCTATGTCTACAACGATGAGGCGCTGGAAGCGCTGCTGGATGAGATCGGCCGCGAGCCCAAGCCCGAGCTGCAGCGCTACAAGGGCCTGGGGGAGATGTCCTCAGAGCAGCTGTGGACCACCACCATGAACCCGGAAACCCGCACCATGATGCAGGTGACGGTGGCGGACGCCATGTCGGCGGATGAAACCTTCACCCTCTTAATGGGGGATCAGGTGGAGCCGCGGCGTGAGTTCATCGAGCAGAATTACGACCTGGTCGCGGACCTGGACGTCTAAGACACAGCGCAGGGGAGTGTGACATTATGAGTGAAATTAAAGATACCTTAATCCCAACAGAATTGGAGAGCGAGGTTAAAAAATCCTTTATCGCCTATTCCATGGCGGTCATTGTCAACCGCGCGCTGCCCGATGTGCGCGACGGCTTAAAGCCTGTGCACCGCCGCATCCTGTACGCCATGAACGAGCTGGGCATGACCAACGACAAGCCCTACCGCAAAAGCGCGCGCATCGTGGGTGACGTATTGGGCAAATACCACCCCCACGGCGAGTCCTCCGTCTATGACGCGATGGTGCGCCTGGCACAGGATTTCTCCACCCGTTACCTGCTGGTGGACGGGCAGGGCAACTTCGGTTCGGTGGACGGTGACCAGGCGGCCGCGATGCGTTACACCGAAGCCAAAATGAGCAAGATCGCCGGCCACCTGTTGGGGGAGATCGACAAGGACACGGTGGATTTCACCCCCAACTTTGACGAGTCCCTAATGCAGCCAACCGTGCTGCCCAGCCGCTTTCCCAACCTGCTGGTCAATGGCTCCTCCGGCATTGCGGTGGGCATGGCCACCAACGTCCCGCCGCACAACCTGGGCGAGGTCATCGACGGCACCATCGCCATGATTGACAACCCGGATTTGACGCTGGACGAGTTGATGGAGCACATCAAGGGGCCGGATTTCCCCACCGGCGGCATCATCCTGGGCCGCTCCGGCATTCGCGAAGCCTACTACACCGGCCGCGGCCGCATCATCGTGCGCGCCAAGACGGATATCGAGGTGCTGCCCACCGGCCGCAGCCGCATCATCATTACCGAGATCCCCTACATGGTCAACAAGGCCCGCATGATCGGCAAGATCGCGGAATTGGTGCACGAGAAGCGCCTGGACGGCATCAGCGACATCCGGGACGAGTCCGACCGCGACGGCATGCGCATCGTGATTGAGCTCAAGCGCGACGCGCAATCCAGCGTGGTGCTCAACTACCTGTTCAAGCACACCCAGCTGCAGGAAACCTTTGGCGCCATCATGCTGGCCCTGGTGGACGGGCAGCCCAAACTGCTCAACCTCAAGGAGATGATTGCCCAGTACATCCTCCACCAGGAGGATGTGGTCACCCGGCGCACCCAGTATGACCTGGAAAAATCCCAGGCCCGCGCCCACATCTTGGAAGGCCTCCTAAAGGCGCTTGATAACATTGACGCTATCGTGCACTTGATCCGCGCCTCCCGCGATACAGCCGAGGCCAAGCAGGGCTTGATGGATCAGTTCGCGTTCAGCGAGCGCCAGGCCCAGGCCATTTTAGACATGCGCCTGGCCCGGCTCACCAACCTGGAAGCGGACAAGCTGATGGCGGAATATGACGAGTTGCAAAAGACCATCGCCTATTTGCAGTCCATCCTGGCCGATCGTTCTCTCTTGCTGTCTGTCATCAAAGAGGAGCTGACGGTGATTCGTGACCGCTACGCGGACGCACGGCGCAGTGAGATTTCCTTGATTGACGGCGAGATCGACATCGAGGAGCTCATTCCCAAGGATGACATGGTGGTCACCCTGTCCCATTACGGCTATGTGAAGCGCCTGTCCCTGTCCACCTACCGCGCCCAGGCGCGCGGTGGCAAGGGGGTCAGCGCGCAGGCCCTGAGGGAGGAGGACTATACCGAGCAGCTGTACGCCGTCCACTCCCATGATGACCTGCTGTTCTTCACCGACCAGGGCCGGGTCTACAACGTCAAATGTTACGAAATCCCGGAAGCCAGCCGTGTCGCGCGCGGCACAGCCATCGTGAACGTGCTGCCGCTCTTCCCGGATGAGAAGGTGACCAACATGATCCCCGTGCCCAAGGAGGACCGGGACAGCCAGTACCTCATCATGGCCACCCGCCATGGCCTGATCAAAAAAACGGCGCTCTCCGCCTTCCGCAACATCAGGCGCTCCGGCCTCATCGCGGTCAACCTGCAGGAGGGCGATGCCCTCATCGGGGCGGAGCTGATCGAGGGCGGTGACGTGATGCTGGGCTCCCGTCAGGGGCAGGCCATCCGCTTTTCCGATGACCGCATCCGCGCCACCAGCCGCACCAGCATGGGCGTGCGCAGCATGCGCTTGGACGATGGGGATGAGATCATCTCCCTGGCTTCCATAGAAGAAGGCGCGCAGGTGCTGGTGGTTACCGAAAACGGCTACGGCAAACGCAGCGAGGCGGAGGAATACCGCGTCACCAACCGCGGCGGCAAGGGTGTAAAGGCCATGAACATCACGCAAAAAACAGGTCTGTTGGCAGCGCTCCTCATGGTGCGCCCGGATGAGGACATCATGATTATCACCGATGACGGCACCATCATCCGCACACCGGCGGAGGACATCCGCGAGACCGGGCGCAACGCCCAGGGTGTGCGCTTGATGCGCGTAGCCGAGGGCAGCAAGATTGTGGACGTCGCCCGCGCCGAGCGCGAGATCGAGGAGGACGAGGACACCGTCACAGAGCTGCCTGATAACGGCAACAACGAGGCCGCTAACGACAACACGGAGGACGCTGAGCGCGGCATCTAAGAACAAGAAATATTAAAAGGGAAGCGGAAAGCCAGTTTCGCTTCCTTTTTTCTGTCAAAACAGTTGTTATTCCTTGCTAAGTCGCTATAATAACGGCATATGACGATGAAACAGCGCACCCTTGTCGGGGGAATTTCCATCCTGGGCATCACAGGGCTCATCTGCAAGATTGTAGGTGTGCTGTATTTGATTCCGCTGGCCAACCTCATTGGCTCTGAAGGCCTGGGCGTTTACAACCAGATCTTCCCCTCCTACAACCTTATGCTCACCATTTCCTCTGCCGGCATCCCGGTGGCCATTTCACGCATGGTGGCGGCCCGGATGGCGCGGGGCGAGGCCAGGAACCCCAACCGGGTGTTCAAGGCCGCCTTTGTCATTTTAAGCGTCCTGGGCTTGATCAGCACCTTGCTGATGTTGGGCTTCTCCGACCGATTTGCCCAGGCGACCGGTACCGCCGAATCTGTCCACGGGTTTATGATGATCTCACCCAGCCTGTTCTTGGTCTGCGTCATGAGCGCGTTTCGCGGCTACATGCAGGGCCAGCGGCGGATGTGGCCAACCGCCATCAGCCAGCTGATCGAGCAGGTGGGCAAGGTGGGGATTGCCCTGCCGTTGGCCTTCAGCTTTATGCAAAAGGGCGGCTACCCCATGGGTGTCGCCGGCGCCCTGTTGGGGACATCCATCGCGGAAGCCGCAGCCCTTCTTTACATGTCCATTGATTATTTCTTTGTGCGTCCCGGCATGCAGCGCTTAATTGCGCAGGATACCCGGCCGCTTGAGGGCTACCGGACCATCTCACGCGAGCTCTTGTTCACCGCAGTACCCATCACCATCGGCGCCTGCATAGTGCCCCTGGCCGGGACCGTGGACAGCTTCATGCTGGTGAAGCTGATGAAAGCCTACTTGCCGGAACAGACCGCGCTGTCCAACTACGGCATCTACGCGGGGCTGGTCATCTCGCTCATCAATGTGCCCACAGCGCTGGCGATGGCCATGTCCAGCAACCTGGTGCCCTCGGTTTCCGCCAAGCGGGAAGCCCGTGACTGGGCAGGCGTCAAGCGGGATTCCGCGGCCGGTTTGCGGCTGGCGGTTGTCATTGGTTTGCCGTCCAGCATCGGCATGAGCCTGCTGTCTGAGCAGATACTGACCTTGCTGTTTCACAGCCGGTATACCGCGGAGCAGCTGCGCCTGGGCGGGCAGCTGCTGTCCATCAGCGCGCTCACCATTGTGGTGTTCACCCTGGTGCAGGCGTCCAGCGGCATTTTGCAAGGCCTGTACAAGCAGCGCATCCCCATGTATACGCTGGCGCTGGGCGTGCTGGTCAAAATTGCCATCAACTACACTGCAGTGCAGCAGCCGGATATCAACATCTTCGGCGCGCCGTATGCTTCGCTTACCTGCTATATCATCAGCGCCGGTTTAAACATGTACTATGTCGCCAAATACGCCCGCTTCAAGCTGGACTGGCAGGAACTGCTGCTGCGGCCGGGGCTGGCTACCCTCATCATGGGGGTGCTGGTCTTTGCCTTATCCAGCCTGCTGGGTTTGCGCTTGTACCGCAGCTGGCTGTACATGGGCGCGGTCATCTTGGTGGCAATTGCTGTGTATGGCATCGCGGCCTTCAAGTTTGGCGCGATCAAGCGCAGTGATCTGCCCGCGCGGTTTCAGAAAGGACAGTAAATGAATCCCATCACCATCGTCTCCCTGGGGCCAGGTGCCCCGGATTTATTAAGTTTAAAAGCGCTTCAGACGCTCAAAGACGCCAGACAGGTGCTGCTGCGCACCCGGGACCACGGCGCCGTGCCTTTCCTTATCAAGGAAGGCATTGTGTTTTCCACCCTGGATGACTTGCGTGACACAAGTGAGGATTTTGCGCAGTTCAACCAGAACGCGGTAGCTGCCATCCTTGACTTAGCAAAGAAGGATCATTTGGTATACGCAGTTGTTGATTCCACCATTGATGAGACCGTTCGCGCTTTGCGGCAAATGGAAGGGCTTGAATTGCTGATCCTTCCCGGCATCCCACTGTCCGCGCCCCTTTTGGCAAGCGCCCAGCCGATGCAACCGGTACTGGTCACAACCGCGATGGATGTCAACATTACAAACGCCCAGCAGCCCTTGTGTGTGGTCGAATTGGCCAGCGCGCAGCTGGCGGGCGATGTTAAGTTGAAACTGCTGGACAAATATGGGGAGAACGCCATCGTTCATTTCTTCCCGCCCAGTGAGGAGGCTATCCGGCCCTTTATTGAGTTTGAGCTCACAGAACTGGACCGCCAGCCTGTGTATGACCCAACCTGCGGCTTTATCGTCTACCCCGTACCGCTTACGCAGCGCACCCAGTATGATCCGGAGGATCTGCTGGCCATCATGCGCATTTTGCGCTCCAAAGACGGCTGCCCCTGGGATCGGGAGCAGACCCATGTCAGCCTGGCCAAATACCTGCTGGAGGAGGCCAACGAAGCTGCCTGCGCCCTGGTGGAACAGGACTGGGACGAAGCGGCGGAGGAGCTGGGGGACGTCTTCTTGCAGCTGGCGTTTCACGCGGTGGTAGGGGAGGAGCATGGCACCTTCACCTGGGAGGACATGCTGCGGGAAGTCTGCGCCAAGCTCATTCGGCGCCATCCCCATGTGTTTGCTGACAAACATCTTGACAGCACCGGAGAAGTATTGGAGCAGTGGGACAAGATCAAGCAGCAGGAGAAAAAGGAAACACAAGCCGGGCACCGGATGCTGGGCGTCCCCAAAGGCTTAAGCCCTTTCCTGCGCGCGGAAAAGGTGCAAAAGCTGGCCAGCAAGGCTGGTTTCGACTGGGATACGCCGCTTGAAGCCCTGGAGAAGGTGCACGAGGAAGCGAATGAGCTGAAAAAAGCCCTGGAATCGGGCGGTAACGCCATGGATGAGTTGGGCGATCTGCTCTTCTCCTGCGTCAACACAGCGCGCTTAATGGACGCATCGGTCGACCAGGCTATACATATGACCACGGAAAAGTTCGTAAATCGCTATATTTGGATGGAAAAAGCAATAAAAAAGGACGAAAAAGACTGGAATCTGTTGACAATCAAGGAAATCGGGGTATACTGGGAGCGAAGTAAAGCAGAATCGTAGAGCGCTTTACCATTCCAACAAAGGAGGAAATCGCATGAATAAGACAGAACTTATCGCAGCCGTCGCAAAAGCAACAGAACTGAAGAAGGTTGACGCCGACAAGGCCGTCAACGCCGTCATCGCCACCATTCAGGGCGCCCTGAAAAAAGGTGAGAAGGTCCAGCTGATTGGCTTTGGCACCTTCGAGTCCCGCAAGCGTCCCGCTCGTGTTGCCCGCAACCCGCGCACCGGCGAAGAAATCAAAGTGAAGGCTTCCAAGGCCCCCGTGTTCAAGGCCAGCAAAGCGTTCAAAGATCAGCTCAACTAAGATACTTTTAGCGTCAGCTGACGACGGCCACCGCGCAATCTGTGCGGTGGTTTTATTCTATACCTGACTCAGTTGTTCATGCTGTGATGGGCTGGTCTTTTTTCGTCTCCGCGTTATCTCGTTCAGTCAATGTAGCTATGGCTACACCTCCTTCACTCGATTTAGCGGAGCCATAAAAAATCCTCAGCCCCTCTGCGCATGAACGCCTTCGTCTGGTATGACTGGGCGCGTGAAGAAGAATACAACGTTTTATGAAGGACGATTATGAGGTTAGATAAGTTTTTAAAGGTATCCCGGATTATTAAGCGCCGCACGGTGGCCAAGGAAGCCTGCGATGGCGGCAGGGTGATGATCAACGGCAAGGTCGCCAAGGCGGGCAGTGAAGTCAAGGAAGGCGACGTGCTGGAGATCCGCTTTGGCAGCAGGCTGGGGCGGTATGAGGTTGCGCTGGTGAAGGAAACCGTCCGCAAAGAAGAAGCGGCGGAGATGTACCGCGTGCTGGAAGAAGACCCTACCACGCAGGAGGAGCGCAACCGCTAAACGTGTGTGGCAGGGCCTGTGAAGTACAGCGTTTTTAATTATTCTGCTTCAAACACCAGCAGCATGCTGTCAAAGAAGTTCAGTTCATATTGCCCATCTGGCAGGGGATTGAACACCAGGGCCTGCCCATAATAATCAACAGTCACTATGCCAGCCTCCTCGGTGTAGGGGAGGGGCGGCAAGGCGGTGCCGGCGATGGTCAGTACCGCTGTTTTGTTGTCAGAAAATATGGCGGCGTACTCGCCAATCAAGGCAACATCGACCGCAATACCAGCTGTCGTGGCGCTGACGCACACATAGCGCCTGTCCAGTTGAAGGCCGGACGTGGATTCTTCCCTTGTATCGGGCGCTGCGGTTGGCGCATCCGCGGCTGGTTGAACCGGGTCAACAGGCGCTGGGGCTGATGCCGGTTCATTCGAATCATGCGTCAGCGGGCAGTTTTTGCGCTCCACCATGCCTTCACCCGCCAGCATGTTCTCCTTCAATTTCTGTATAAAAGCTTCCAGGATCTCATCGCTTGTGTCCAGGGGCAGGTAAATCATCAAGTCCTCTGCCTTCGGGTCAAACTGGTAGCGGAACTCACCCAGGATGCCGGGGTCCGCTTTTTCAAAGTACACCTCACGCAAACTGTCCATGCCGGCAAACGCGCCCTGGCCAATTTCAGTCACGCTGGGCAGGATGTGCAGCGTGATCACCTTGGCGCAATCCTGATAGGCTCCTGCGCCAACAACTGGGACAGACAGGACCAGATCGCCCTCAAACCCGCAGCCATTGAAAGCGCCTTCGGGCAAACTCTTCAATTTGGTGCCCAGGTAAACGCTGTTCAGGCTTTCGCACAGATGAAAGGTGTAGCCGCCCATCTCATAGAGGTTGTTGTAAAAATTGACTTCCGTCAGCGCGCTGCATTCCTCAAAAGCGCGCACACCCAGGGAATGGATGCTGCCATAGCAGTCCACGCGCTCCAGGCTTTTGCAGCTTAGGAAGGTGCTGTCGCCAATGACCTGCACCGTTTCCGGGATGACTACATGGCGCAGGCTGATATTGTCCTGTGTCCCTTCCAGGACGCTGAAGACCGTCAGGTTGGAAAAGGCGTTAAAGCCAATTTCTCTCACATCCACACCATTGATCTGGCTGGGGATGACAACAGTTTCAGATGCGCCGATATAGCGCTTGATGGTGCCCGTTTCGGCATCAAACTCAAATTCGCTGTCCGCGTTGGCAACGAAATGATCCGGCATCGGCGTGTGTGCTTTGACCTCGCGCTCGCGCAGCAAGTCCTCATACACACTCATGCCCAGCGCGGTATGCAGCGCCGTGACCTGCTCATCTGTAGCTTCATCCTTCACCCTGATGCGCTCTGCTGGAATGCCCAGGCTGCCGGACACCTGTGTCCCGCCTGGCAGGACGATGCCGCTCAACTTGCCGCAATCCTTAAACAGCTGCTGGCCTAACTGAATGGCATTGCCTTCAAATATAACGCGCTCCAGGTTGACGCAGTCTGCGAAGGCTCTTTCTCCAATGCGCTGCACACTGGCGGGGATGGTGATTTCCTTCAGGTGTTCACAGCCCAAAAAAGCTTCATCGTCAATTACTTCAACGCTGTCAAACAGGTCGATGGTTTCAAGCGCGCTGTTCGCGAAGGCACGCTTGCCAATGTGCGCAAACTGATCGTTATGCGGCACATAGAACTGCTTGATGGTGCTGCCCTCAAACACACCGTCTGACAACCCCTTGACGGGCAGCAGGCCGCTGCCGTCCTGTTTCCAGAAGGAGAAATACATGTGCAGCGCGTCCACCTGATCTTCGGAGCTTATGACCAACTGCGTTTCCTCATCAAACTTCATGGTTGTAGCCTGCAAAAAAGGCGGGGCAGCGGGGTTGTCTGCGCGCCAGACTGTAAACTGCTCATTGGGGATGCCAGCCTCAACAAATGCCTCAGCAAAGGCTTCAGCCTGCGCGCGGGTTGCCGTCCAGGCAATATCAATGTCGCTAATCTCCGGACACTGGGTGAAGGCGTCCTCCGCAATCACAGGCGGTGTATCCTCGACAAAGACCAGATAGCTCAGCGCGCTGCAGTCAAAAAAGGCGCGGCTGCCAATATCCGCAAGCGAAGCGGGCAGGTAAACATCTTCCAGATTCCAGCAGCTTTCAAAGACGCCTTCTTCAATCTTACTAAGTCCCTCAGGCAGTGTAATCTCCGTCAACTTGGCGCTTTTGAAAGCGCCCTTGCCAATCTCCCTGAGGGCATTTGGAAAGTTAATCCGCTCAATCTTGGAGCCGGTAAAGGCTTGCTCACCAATGCGCTCCAGCGTGCCGGGCAGGTTGACCACAGCCAGCGGCGCAGCCAAAAAGGCGCTGTGGCCAATCTCTTTGATGCCCTCCTCCAGGGTCAGGATCCGCAGCCACTTATGCCCGAAAAAAGCTCTGTCCGCAATGCCCGTCACAGCCTGCCCATCAATCATGCCGGGGATGGTCAGGCGGGCGGCATAGCCCTCATAGCCTGTAATCAGGCCATTTATGCTGTCAAACGCAAAGACGGGTTCTGTATGGTTGGCCGTTCCCGCCTCACCAACTGTGACAGGGCTGCCCAGCAGCTCCTCAAAGGCGACTATTTCACCCTCTGGTACAGTGAACACGCGCTCCATCGGCCCATTATCAAAGACTTCCTTGCTAATGTAGGGGACTTCACCCAGGAAATGGACTTCTTTTAAACTGTCACAGGCATAAAACGCGTTGCTGCCGACATATACCAGGTTGGCTGGAAGAATCACTTTTTCCAGTTTGCCGCAAAGGAAGAAGGCAAACTCATCAATGCTTTGCAGGCTGGGGGGGAGGCTTACGCTTTTCAAGCCGTCACAGGCGTAAAACGCGCTGCTCATGATGTGGGTCACCCCCTCAGGGATCACCACCTCTTCAATACCAGCTTGATGGCCAAACACATTGGTGCCAAGCGCGCGCAGGGGAATGCCGTTGATGATGGCTGGTATCTCCACCTTGGACGCAGTGCCGGTGTAGGCGGTTAAAATGCCGGTTTCTGCGTCAATCACAAACTCTTCCTGCGCCTGCGCGCCAACCAGGCACAGCGCAAACAGACAGATCAGGGCTATCAATGCGCGTCTTTTCATGGGGGTATTCCTTTCCGTCATGCGGTTGGTTCTATTAGCTTGCTTGTTCTTTTTACTGGATAAAGTGTAGCATGTATGGCTTTTGCTGTAAACAAAACCGCCGTATTTGGGCATGAAAAAGCGCCCGGTTGGGGGCGCTTGGGTTAGTTTAGTAAGTATGTTTACTCGTCCTCAGGTGCTTCTGTTTCCTCTGCCTTGTGGCGCTTTGCCCTGCGGCTGCGGCGCTCGGTTTCAACCTCCGCCTCTTCCTGGTTGTCTTGGTTTTCACGTGTCAGGCGGAAGGTACCATCTTCATCGCTGGTGATGGGGGCTTGCTCCTCTGCAGCCTTGACGGTTTCCGTATCATCCGAATCCGTCTGCAGGTACTTCTTGTGCGGCGGTTCCTCGTCCAGTTCCACCTTCACAGGTTCGGCTTCCGGTTGTTCTTCCATCAGGGTTTCAACAGCCTGCCTGTCCTCATCCGGCTCCGCCGTATAGTCGCGCGCACCGGCTGCCAACTCAAAGGTGTCAAAGGCTGCGTTGCTCTTGGCACGCGCGTTGGCGCGGGCAATCGCGCTCACGCCCAGCAGCAGCAGCGCCAGGCCAAACAGGGCGCCCAAGACCAGCGTCAGGATGAACAGGATGTCCTTGGTCTGCCCGCCGGAGGGGGCATAATCCGCCGGGATGGGGGAATGCGTGACAGGCGGCGGGACTGTGGCAATAATCTCCCGGGTGGGTTCCGCGGTGGGCGCGGTATAGCCAATGGTCAAGGGGTTGGAGGTAAACTCCACCCTGTTGTCCAGGGAATCCACCGCGCTGGCGGTAAACTGGTACTTGCCGGCCTGGGACAGGGCAAAGACCCTGCTCACCACCATGCTTTGGCCGGGGGCCAGCTCGTTAATGGTGTAGATGTTCTTGTCCGCGTGCAAAATGCGGATGTTCTTGGCAGGGGTGTTGCTGTCGTTGGTCACAGTCAGGTTGAAGGTAATCTCACCCGGCATGGAATAAATGGTCTCACTGCTGGAAGTCAGCACCAGGTTCAGGCGCAGCATCTGCCCCTCCGCGTAGGCGGACAGCTTCAGCTCAGGCACCTTTTCGGTCTGGGTGGTGCCTGTGTTGTCCTCCAGCTTCAGGGAGAAGGCATAGGTTGTCGTCTGGTTTAAGGTGATTTCCTTGGTCAGTTCCTTTGTCTGCCCTGCGTCAATCTGCACATTGGTAAAGACTTCACCCAGCGTGGGGTCCGTCACAGTGATGTTGGAATAACTGATGTTGCCTGCGTTTTTAATCGTCAGGGTAAGCGTGGCGGTTTCGCCGATGCTCAGCTGGTTTTTGTCGCTGGTCAAGGTGTATTGCAGGCCCGGTTTGGCAAGCGGGATATCCACGGACTCAACGGTCAGCTGCTGGGTTTTGCGGTCGCCTTCCTTGCGGTAGGTGATGAGCGCGGAGCTACTCACATTGCCGGTAACATTGTTTTTGGTAAAGGTGACTTTCTCGCTGGCGCCCGGTTCCAGGCTGTTGACAGTCTGCGTGCGGGTGGAGATCAGACGGTTTTCGCGGATGGTGATGTTGTTCAATTTCACATTGCCCTGGTTGACCAGCTCATAGATGACGGTCACTTCCTTGCCGCGGCGCACCACTTCCGGTGTGATGGTGCGTGTCACCCGCAGGTCCACCTTCTCGCCGGTAAATTTGATCTGCGCGGTGGCGGGCAGGTTTTTCTCAATCAGGTTGCCGCTGGCGTCCTGGGTGCTGTAGCGCAGGGTGTAGACCAGCTTTTCTTCATCCAGCTGGCTCTGCTTGACTTCATACTGGCCAGACCACAGGTAGTTCTCGCCGGATGGCAGGCTCATCAGGCTGCCGCCGTCAGAAAACGCGGTGACAAGTTTGCCGTCCGGGTCATACAGGGACATGGGGGTGTTCAAATCCGTGGTGCCGGCGTTTGAGACACGCGCGGACACGGTGACTGTGCCAGGCTTGGTCAGGCTGCCGGGCTCCACGCTTAAGGTGAAGGTCAGCCCATCGTCCGCTGCCTGGGCAAACGCGGACAGCCCCGGTGTCAGCATAGAAAGAATCAGCAAACTGATCAATAAAAAACGGTGTAGCGGGATCTTGTGTGGTTTCATCACACCCGTCCTCCTTCCGGCACGCACACAGCGCGCTTTGGCTGGAATGTCTAGTCTGGTATATTTTACTGCACAGGCTATAAAGTGTCAAGCAACACAAGGAAAAACAGCGTTTTTCACCTTGGTTTGTGCGCGATTTCAAACTTTGAACCTAACAATGCGCTGTGATATAATTACGCTGTACCATTAAAAGGGGGAAGGCCTATCAACAGATTGTTCAAGGGACAGCCCAATTTTGGGCCCCCATTGCCAGAAGAAGAGTTAAAGGGCAAGCGCTCGCGCCTGTTTAAAAAACGCACGCGCAAGCCCAGTTTTGTGCTGGCGGTTATCATCAACTGTTTCCGCTTGATGGCGCTTCTATTTGTCATCATCGGCTTATCAGGCATCGGGGCGGTGGCCGGTATCGCCAAAACCTATGTGGATACCGCGCCCGTGCTGGACACCACCAAAATTGACGACCAGGCGCAGACCTCGTTCTTTTATGACCGGGACAACAACTTGATCACCGATTACAAGGGCACGGAAAACCGCATCATGGTGTCCATCAACACCATGCCGCATCGGCTCAGGGATGCCTTTGTGGCGGCGGAGGATGTGCGCTTTTATACCCACAGCGGTGTGGATGTCAAGCGCATCATCGGCGCCTTTGTCACCAACTTCATCTCAGGCTCCCAGCAGGGTGCTTCCACCATCACCCAGCAGCTGATTAAAAACACCCTGCTGTCCAACGAGCAAAGCTATAAACGGAAGATCCAGGAGGCTTACCTTGCCATGCAGCTGGAAGCCAGCTACACCAAGGAGGAAATCCTGGAGTCCTACCTCAACACCATCTACCTGGGTGAGAACTACTACGGCGTCAAGGTGGCTGCGATGGGCTATTTTGGCAAGGAGTTAAACGAGCTCACCCTGCGTGAGTGCGCCATGCTGGCGGGCCTCACCACCAACCCCTACTACTATAATGCCAGGCGCAACCTGTATACGCGCACATCTGATGCCATCGACTATGTCGCGCGCACCAACAACCGCACGGATTATGTGCTGCGCGTGATGTATGAAAACCAGATGATCACGCAAAAGGACTTCACCGACGCGCAAAACCCGGCCACCGCAAATGTCCTGCGGGAGGATCCGGAATCCAGGGAACTGTACCCCTACGTGCACTACCTGGAGTACGCCGTGCGTGACACCGTGCAGGTTCTTCTCAAGATGAAGAACCTGGAAAACACCGCCCAAAACCGCGCCAAAATGGAGCAGGAGCTGCGCACAGGCGGGTACAAGATTTACCTGGCGCTTGACACCAGCATGCAAACCACGCTGGAGGACACCCTCTACAACTACAAGGATTACCCCAAGCTGCGTGATCCGGGTACCGAAACCTTCCGCTCCCGCAACGCGGACGGCACCTTTACCGACATCATCCAGCCCCAGGCAGCGGCCGCCATCATCGATTATCGTACGGGGGAGCTCAAGGCCATTGTCGGCAGCAGGACCCAGCCCACCACCCGCAAAACCTTAAACCGCGCGGTGGACATGAACATGCCGGTCGGCTCCTCCATCAAACCCATCGGCGTGTACGCCCCGGCCATTGACATGGGCGCGGGCGCCGGCTCCATCGCCTACAACATGCCCCTGCCCATCCCCGGCTGGAAGGGCAATGATGGCAACGACACCTGGCCCAAAAACTACGGCGGCAGCAACTACCGGGGACCGGAAACCTTCCGCACCGCGGTTGTTCAGTCGGACAACACCGCCGCAGCACAGGTGCTGATGAACTACGTGGGGGTTGAGCGCTCGGTGGACTATCTGCGCCGCTTGGGCATCGCGGACAGCCACATCAACCCGACGCCCTTTGGCGTGTCTCTGGGCTCCTCTGGCATCACGCCCTTTGAGATGGCGGTCGCCTTTGGTGTCTTGGCCAACGGCGGGGTGTACCAGCAGCCCATCAGCATCCTGGGCATTGTGGACCACAATGACAAGGTCATCTACGACGCCCATGCCAGCCAGGAGCGCCGCCAGGTGTTCAAGCCATCCACAGCCTGGCTGATGGTGGACATGATGAAGGAAGTGGTTTCCCGCGGGACGGGGCGCGCCGCGCGCATTTCCGGGCAGACGGTGGCGGGTAAAACGGGCACCAACTCCGATCAAAAGGGCGTGTTCTTCGCCGGGATGACGGGCTGGTACTCCGGCGCTGTGTGGATTGGGCACGACAACTATAAAGCCCTCTCCAGCCGCACCACGGGCGGCAACTCCGCCGCCAAGCTGTGGCAAACCTTCATGGAGCGCATCCACAAGCAGAAGAACCTGGACAACAAGGACATCATGCAGGGCGGCGGGGAAAGCTACGGCCTGGTCAAGGTGACCACCTGCGGCGTATCCGGGCAGTTGGCGACGGAAGCCTGCCGCCACGACGCCATGGGCTATAAGACCGTCACAGACTACTTTCCGCAGGATGCTGTGCCGCAGGTGCAGTGCCAGATGCACCATCAGATGACAGTCTGCTCTGCCAGCAACCAGATCGCGGGCCCCTATTGCCCGCATGAGCTGCTGTCCACCCGCGGCGTGATGGTGCTGCCGCTGGGCCATCCGCTGGAGATCTTCGCCGGCTCCCGCTATTCCAATGTGCTGTCCGACTACCTGGGCAATTACGCCACCATCCGCTTCACCAACAACCAAAACGCCAACGCGGCGCTGCTCTCCGCGCAGACTTGTCCCATCCATCAGCAGCCCGGGGATGCCCAGCAAAACCTGGTCACCAACACCCTGCTGCCAGACGCGCAAAACCTGATCGTCCAGGCGTCCAACCTCTTGGCCGGCCTGCAGGCAGGCAGCGCGGAGTATGAATATTTGCTGGGCGCCATCAACAACCTCAACGCGGTCATTGGCAGCAACCCGAGCCTGGAAGCCCTGGCCGGCGCCATGGGGCAGCTGACCCAGGCCATGGCCGCAATCCAATAGCGCACAACTTCTTCTTCAATTCGTAGTGTGTTTGCCTTTTTCGGCAAACCATGGCACCATTCATTTGCTGCTCCTCAAACAGGGGCAGCACATCATTGTATAAAAGCAGGTACGCATGAGTCGATTTAAACGTGTCTTTATCGGTGACAAAGCCTTTTATAAGGGCGTGCTCGCCATCATGATCCCGGTGATTATCCAAAACAGCGTGACCAACCTGGTCAATTTGTTGGATAACATCATGGTTGGCCAACTGGGCACGGGGCAGATGTCCGGCGTGGCCATCGCCAACCAGTTGATTTTCGTATTTAACCTGTGCATCTTTGGCGGCTTATCCGGCCCCGGCATCTTTGGCGCGCAGTTTTACGGCGCGGGGGATATGGATGGCCTTCGCAACACCTTCCGCATCAAGGTGTGGATTTCTGTCACCTTGTCCATCCTGGCCGTCATTGTGCTGATTATCTGGCAAAACCCGCTTATTTTGCTCTTTTTGCAGGGGGAAGGCAGCCCCGTTGTGGCGCAGGAGATGCTGGCCTACGCGCGGGAATACCTCTGGTATATGCTGCCAGGCTTGTTGCCCTTTGGCATGGCCATGAGCTATGGCACCACCATCCGCGAAACAGGGGACAGCATGCTGCCCATGAAGGCAGGCATCGCCGCCGTCTTAACCAATCTGCTGGGCAATTGGCTGCTGATTTTCGGCAACCTGGGCTTCCCCGCCTGGGGTGTGAAGGGCGCTGCCATCGCCACGGTCATCTCCCGCTTTGTGGACATGGGCATCCTGGTCTACGCCGCGCACAGGGCGGAGCGGTTCTCCTTTTTCCGCAAGATCTATCACACCATGCGCATCCCGCGCAAACTGCTTGGAAACGTCTTTAAAAAGAGTTTTCCGCTGCTCATCAACGAGCTGCTCTGGTCCCTGGGCATGGTCGCGCTGACGCAGACTTACTCCGTGCGCGGCCTGTTGGTGCTGGCGGCGCTCAATATCTCCTCCACCGTGACCAACCTGTTCAATGTCTTTTTCTATGGCGTGGGTACCGCGGTCGCGGTGCTGGTGGGCCATTCCCTGGGCTCCGGCAACCTCAAAAAGGCGCGCGCGGACGCCTGGAAACTGACCTTCCTGGGCTTCGCGATGTGCATTGGCATCGGCGGCATCCTGGCGGCGCTCTCACCCCTGTTCCCGCAGTTTTATCAGGTGGAGCAAGCCTCCCGCGATATGGCGGTGCTGTTCATCCTCATCAGCGCGGCGCTTATGCCCTTCCACGCCATCGCGCACAGCTCCTACTTCACGCTGCGCTCCGGCGGTTCCACGCTCATCACCTTCCTGTTTGACAGCGCCTTTACCTGGGTGCTGCTCATTCCCTTTACCAGGGCATTGGCTTTCATGACGGATATCCCGATTGTGCCCTTGTACCTGCTGTCCCAGGCTACTGTCATCATCAAATGCCTGATTGGTCTTTTGCTGATGTACTCCGGCCGCTGGCAAAAAAACATCGTTCAAACGGCGGATGCTTGAAGGATGCTTCAAGTGATGGTATGATTGAAAACAACAAACATGAAACAGGAGGTTTTCCATGCTGAACTTTGATATGTATATGCCTGCGCGCATCGTATTTGGCCGTGACACAGAAAAGAAAATCGGCGAACTCATCAAGCCCCACACCAAAAAAGTGCTGTTGCACTACGGCGGCGGCAGCATCAAGCGCTCCGGCCTGTATGACACGGTTGTGAAGTCGCTTTTGGACAACAAGATTGATTATGTGGAACTGGGCGGTGTGGTGCCCAACCCGCGGCTCTCCCTGGTGCATGAGGGCATCAAGCTGTGCCGTGAAGAAAACGTGGACCTCATCCTGGCGGTCGGCGGCGGCAGCGCGATTGACTCCGCCAAGGCCATTGCGATGGGCGTCTACTATGACGGCGATGTGTGGGACATGTACGACAAGGGCCTGCCGATTGAAAAGGCGCTGCCTGTCGCCATCATCCTGACCATCCCGGCCGCCGGCAGCGAATCCAGCGGCGACACAGTCATCTCCAATGAGGAAACCGGCCGCAAGTACGGTTATGGCAGCCCGCATCTACGCCCGCTGATCAGCGTGATGAACCCGGAATTGTTTTTCACCCTGCCCAAAAACCAGATTGCCAATGGCGTCGCGGATATGATGAGCCATATCTTCGAGCGCTATTTCACCAACACCACCAATGTGGACTTAACCGATGGCCTGTGCGAGACAACGCTGCGCACCATCATCTCCAACGCACCCAAACTGCTTGAAAATCCGGAGGATTACAACGCTTGGGCCGAGATTGGCTTTGCCGGTACCGTCGCGCACAATGGGCTGCTGGGCATGGGGCGTGAGCAGGACTGGGCCTGCCACGGCATGGAGCACGAGCTCTCCGCCGCCTATGACGTCGCCCATGGCGCCGGCCTGGCGGTGTTAACTCCTGCCTGGATGAAATATGTCTACAAGGACAATATCGACATGTTCGCGCAGTTCGCGCTCAACGTGATGGGCGTGTCCAAGGGCCTGCGCGACAAGGAAGCCTTGGTAAAAGAAGGCATCGCCCGTCTGCAGGAGTTTTATCGCCGCATGGGCCTGCCGCAAACCATGGAAGAGCTGGGCATTGACGACAGCCGCCTGGAGGAAATGGCGCAAAAATGCACCGGGCACTTCTATGGGCAGGAGAACAAAATCGGCGGCCTGAAGAAACTGGGTTGGCAGGACGTCTTAAACATCTACAATTTGGCAAAATAAACCATGAAACCATTTTCCCAGATGAATCTGGCGGAGTTGATCCGTCCGCAGGGGCATGAGTGCTCCTGCGGGCGCCATCATCACGCCGGCGCGCGCTACATCAAGATTGGCAGCAATGCCCTGGACGCCTTGCCCGGCTTCATGAAGGAGCTGGGGGTCAGGCGTCCTTTTATCATCGCCGACCAAAACACCCACAAAGCAGCCTGGCACTTCCTGGAGCCAGTGCTCAGGGATGCGGGTATCGCCTTTACCACCTATGTGTTTCATAAAGAGCATGTAGAGCCGGATGAGGCAGCCCTGGGCAGCCTGGTGATGGCCTTTGACCCTGCCTGTGACAGCGTGCTGGCGCTGGGGTCCGGGGTACTCAATGACCTGGGCAAGGTCTTCGCGCACGCGCTGCGGCTGCCTAGCATGGTGGTCGCGACCGCGCCCTCTATGGATGGCTACGCGTCCGACAACGCGTCCATGATCCGTGACAGTGTCAAGGTATCCCTGTACAATGCCTGCCCGCAGGTGATCATCGCGGATACGCGCATCCTGCGTGACGCGCCCCTGCGCATGCTGCAGGCGGGCCTGGGGGATATGCTGGCCAAATACGTATCCATCTGTGAGTGGCGCGTCTCCCACCTGGTGACGGGGGAGTACTACTGTGAGAACATCGCGGGCCTGGTGCGCGCCTCCCTCAAACGCATTGTGGATTCTGTCGATGGCCTTAAAAACCGTGACAACCAGGCGATCGAGAACGTCACGGAGGGGCTGATTCTCTCCGGCATCGCCATGGCTTTTGCGCAGATTTCCCGCCCCGCTTCCGGGCTGGAGCATTATTTCTCCCACCTCTGGGAGATGATGGCGCTGCAACGCAGCCTGCCTGTTGAGTTGCACGGCATTCAGGTGGGCATCGGCACGCTGCTCACCGTTGCTATTTGGGAGCGCATCAAGCACATGACACCCAGCCAAAAGCAGGCTGAACACTTTATCCAATCCTTTGATGAAAACACATGGACCCAGATGCTGGATGACATCTTTGGCGATACAGCAAAGCGCATTCAGCAAGCCGCGATCAAGGAAGGCAAGAACGATCCTGCCCGCCACGCGCAGCGCCTGGAAAATACGCTGAAGCACTGGGCGGAAATCATCAAAATCGCGCAGGAGGAATTGCCTTCTCTTACTGAATTAGAAAATATCATGCGCGTGATGGACATGCCCATGTCCCCGCAGGACATCGGCTTTTCTACTGAGGATACACAAAACGCCCTGCTGGGTTCCCGCGAAATCCGTGATAAATACTTAACCAGTTCCCTCCTGCGGGATTTGGGTGTGCTGTACACGCAGGACTGGCTTTAATCAGGCAAATCAAAAACCGGGCACTCACACGAGTTCCCGGTTTTTTGCTGGTGGAGCATAGCGGATTCGAACCGCTGACCTCTACAATGCGAATGTAGCGCGCTACCAACTGTGCTAATGCCCCACGTGCGCTTTGACGCACTGGAACAGTATAGCATCCCAAAGCGGGGAATTCAAGCCCGATTTCTGACAATTCGCGTAAAAACCGCGAAGCTTAGATACAGATAGTGCTACGCATTCAGTTGTTGACCCAGCCGCGCTTGATGGTATAATGAACGCGACAAGTAAATCAGACGCGTGTGTTTGCGTGAAAACGCTGCATCCTGGTGGATGCAAGGGAAGACGGATGAGAATTCCGCGCTAACCCAGTAACCGTGAAGCTGACAAACGGACAAAAAGCCACTGCCAAAGCGGGAAGGCGTCCGTGCGGATGAAGCCAAGCCGGGAGACCGAAACACAGGCTTGCGCTCCTGGGGTGGGATGTCTTTTGATGAAGGCGGTTCCTGCTGTGGAGCCGCCTGATTCATTTGATCAACTGGAGGAGGTACCCCTATGAAATCATCCCGTTTCCTGGCTCTGGCACTCGCTCTTATGATGGCCCTGTCGCTTACTGCGTTTGCGGAGGGTGACGGGCTGATCATCAAGGACATGACCGGCAAAGAAGTCACCATCACCAAAGAAATCAAGCGCATCGTCATCCTGCAGCCTGCGGATTGTGAAATCCTCTATGCCATTGGCGCGGGGGACTTGCTGGTGGGCCGCGGCGAATACTGCAACTACCCGGAAGAAGTGCTGCAGGTGCCCTCTGTGCAGTCCGGCTTTGAAACCAATTTTGAGCAGATCATCGCGCTCAACCCGGATCTGGTTATCCTGACCAAGATGGGGCAGACAGAGGATGACTCCAAAAAGCTGGAGGAAGCCGGCATCATCGCCATCACCAGCGACGCGCAGTCCATCAGCGACGTGTACACCGCCATTGACATGATTGGTAAAATCACAGGCAAAACGGACGAAGCGGATCAGTTGATTGCCTCCATGAAGCAGTCCTTTGAGGACATCACCAAGAAGGCTGAAGGCAAAGAGGGCAGTAGCGTCTATTTTGAGGTCTCCCCCCTGGAGTACGGCCTGTGGGCGGCTGGCACCGGCACCTTCATGGATGAAATCGCGGCCATGCTTGGGCTGAAGAACGCCTTTGAGGACCTGACCGGCTGGCAGAGCGTGTCGGAGGAGCAGGTGCTCGCGCGTGATCCTGACTATATCGTTACCACCGCCATGTACTTTGGCGATGGCCAGACCCCGGTAGAGGAAGTGATGGGCCGCCCCAACTGGAGCGACATCAAGGCCGTCAAAAACAACCAGGTGTTCAACGCCGACAGCGATGCCATCACGCGCCCTGGCCCCCGGCTGGTGGACGCGGCCGAAGCCTTCTACACCTTTGTGTATGAAAGCCAGCAGGAAGCGGACAAGGCTGCCTGATTTCGTTTGTGTCAAAGACGTCAAAAACCATTGATAAAAGCCTGACCCTCAAAAAGGATGCACAGGGCAGGTTTTCCGGCAATGCGCGCTTCCTTCGCATTGCCGGCTTTCCTTTGCTGGTTCTTGTTTCTGTGTTGGTGTGCATTGCCCTGGGCAGTGTGCCCGTTTCATTCAGTAAGACCGCGTCCATCCTGTGGGGCGCCATCAAAGGGCAGATATTTACCGGGGATGTGGAAGCCACCATCATCCTGACGGTACGTGTGCCGCGTGTTTTAAGTGTGCTGCTGGCTGGCGCTGCCCTGTCACTGTGCGGTGCCGCGATGCAGGGTTTGCTGCGCAACCCCTTAGCGGACGGCGCGACGCTGGGCGTTTCATCTGGCGCGTCCCTGGGCGCGATGCTTGCCATTTTGCTGGGCGTCAGCCTGCCAGGCGTCCCGCTGGCTGGCTCCGCGGCCTTCGCGGTGCTGTTTGCTTTTTTATCCCTGGTCATGGTGCTATCCCTTGCCTTCGCGCTGGATCGCTCCCTGGCCACCAGCACCATCATCCTCATCGGTGTCATCTATACCATGTTCATCGGCTCCCTGATGAGTTTGCTGATTGCCTTTTCCGGCACCAAACTGCGCTCCATCACCTTCTGGACGCTGGGCTCCCTCAGCGGCACCAATTACACAGATGTCCTTTTCCTGCTGGTTACCCTCGTCCTGTGTGGCGGGGTGCTGCTCAACCAATCCAGGGAGCTGGATGTCTTCGCGATCGGGGAGGAAAACGCGCACAACGTGGGCGTTTCCGTGCGCCGGGTCAAATTGACGGTCATGGTGTTTGTATCCGTCTTAATCGGTGTCACCGTTTCTGTGGGCGGTACCATCGCCTTTGTGGGCCTGGTCATACCGCACATCGTACGCTTTATTGTGGGCCCTTCCCACAAGCGGCTGTTGCCTTCCAGTATGATACTGGGCGGCGTATTTTTGCTGTATTGTGATTTGCTGGCGCGCACCATCCTAAGCCCCATTGAGCTGCCCCTGGGCGTGGTAACCAGCCTGATTGGCGCGGCCTTCTTTATTGTCATCCTGGCGCGCAGCCGCAGAAAGGCGGCCTGATATGCTGCGTGTACAAAACCTGGGCGTTGCCTACAAAGAGTATGAGGCAGTAAGGGATGTTAACTTTGCGCTGTGCCCGGGGGAGTGGCTCATGCTGGTCGGCCCCAATGGCGCAGGCAAGTCCACCATCATCAAAGCGGTGTCACAATCCCTCAAATACAAAGGGGAGGTCACGCTGGATGGACAGGACATCAGCAAACTGCACGCCCGCCAGCTGGCCAAAAAAATGGCGGTGCTGCAGCAATCACACGCTGTGGGCTATGCCTTCACGGTGGAGCAGTTGGTGCGCTTTGGCCGCTATGCCTATAAAAGTGCGTTCTCCCGCGTGGATACGCAGGGCGAGCGCCTGGTGGAGGAGGCGATCGACGTCTGCGGTTTATCGCGCATCCGGCATCAAAATGTGCTTATCTTGTCCGGCGGGGAGCTGCAGCGCGCTTTTTTAGCGCAGGCCTTCGCGCAGGACGCGCCGCTTTTGCTGCTGGATGAACCGGCCAGCCACCTGGACATGGCCTACCAACAAACCTTGTTTGAACTGGTGGAGACCTGGCGCAGGCATGACAAGCGCTCTGTGCTATCCGTTGTGCATGATGTGCAGATGGCCCGGCGCTATGGTACCCATGCCCTGCTGTTAAAGGATGGCAGGGTGACGGCGTCCGGCGCGGTGGATGATGTGTTTACGCGGGAAAAACTGCAAACAGTATACGGCATGGATGTGAACGCCTGGCTTTCTTGGCTGCACGCTCCCTGGCTGGATGGACAAACTGGCACTCATTCTGTATAATCAACGCGAATGGAAAGGGATGGTGTCAAATGAAGTGTCAGTTTTGTCATTGTGAAGACAGCAAGGTAGTGGATTCCAGGCCCACGGATGACGGCGCCAGCATCAGGCGGCGGCGCGAGTGCATCAACTGTGGCAAGCGCTTCACCACCTATGAAAAAGTGGAAACCATCCAGCTGCTGGTCATCAAGAAGGACCAGACGCGGGAGGTGTTTGATTCGGACAAGATCCGCGATGGCATCATCCACGCCTGCCACAAGCGCCCGGTTACCGCGAAGGACATTGACGCCCTGGTCGCCCAGATTGAGCAGGTTTGCTACAACAGCCTGCAGCGGGAGATTCCCACCCACAAAATCGGCGAAATGGTGATGGAAGCGTTGCGCACCCTGGATGAGGTGGCCTATGTCCGTTTCGCCTCTGTGTACCGCCAGTTTACGGACATCCCCACCTTCATGCATGAGTTAAGCCGGCTGATGAAGGAAAACCGCGCCAAGGAGCAGGAAACCGGCGCGAAGTAGATTGTGATTATTCAAGAAAAACGGGGCAGCGCGCCCCGTTTTTATGTACTTGGTTTGGTAGTTCAGATAAAACCGCCATTCACGCCCAGCACCTGGCCGGTGATAAAAGAGGCTTCCTCGCTCAGTAAAAAGGCTGCGGCCTTCGCTACCTCTTCTGGTTGGCCAATCCGGCCCAGCACGGCGCGCTGGGCCAGGATGCCTTTTTCTTCATCCGTATATTCGGCAATCATATCCGTTTCAATTACGCCCGGCGCCAGCGTATTGACCCTGATACCGGATGGACCAAGCTCCTGCGCCAGGGACTGCGAAAGCCCAATGAGTCCCGCCTTGCTGGCGGAATAGGCCGCCTCACAGGAGGCGCCGCGCTGCCCCCACATGGAGCTAATAAACAGCAGACTCCCGGCTTGCCGGCTGACCATGTGGGGGATGATTTGTTTTAGCATGATAAAAGCGCCGCGCAGGTTTGTATCCATCAATTGATCCCAGGCGGGCACGCTCATATCGCTCAGCAAGCCGGTATAGCTGATGCCGGCATTGAACACCACCGCGTCAAGGTGCTTCAGCTGCCGCAGCGCTTCTTCAACAAGTGTTGCCGCCTGTTTTTCCTGGCTGATATCGGCCGCGAGCGTGATGGCGCCGGTCTGCTTTTGAAGCGCCAGGGCCTGCTCTTTTGATTGATGGTATGAAAAGGCCACCTGCCAGCCTTTTGCCGCAAACGTCCGCACCATCGCGGCGCCAATGCCGCGGGACCCGCCCGTGATGAAAACTGTCTTCACAAACGCCTCACTTTCTGGGCTTACTGTACGGGAGAACCTGGTCTTGTGTCAACCGGTTTGCTTTACAGCAAGCGGGATTATGGATATAATATCGCTATTGCAGCGTAAGGAGGAAAGGCCGTGTTAAAACGACTGTTCTGGCTTGGTCTGTTTTGCCTTGCCTTCTTTTTGCTGCTGGGCTTGATGGTGCAGGACGGGGATTCCCCGCTGCTGCGCCGTGTGGAAGCGCAGGCATACAGCGCGCAGGTGGTCATACCAACACATCAACAGGAGGATGATCACGCGCAAACACCGGCGCTTCATCACGCGTACAAAGCGGATCGGCCAGACCGCCAGATGGTCGCACGCGCTGCACCCCTTGTGCTGCGGCCCTACTATCAGCAAAATTTCCACGCTTTTCATTATCCGGACAAGGCCGGGTAACGCATCGTCCCGGTTTGATTCAATAATGAAAAAGGATGAGAAAAATGACAAAAAAACCACAAAGTAAAAAAGTTACCGTGAATCGCAAAGCGATTGCCGCTGTGACGCTCGTCATCGCGTTGGCGCTCACCGTGGTCTTTGTAACCCTGGGCGTCACCGGTAGAAAGATGGACGCCCAAGGCCTGTACAACCTGCTGCCCTGGCTGCCCACGCCGGGGGAGAACTACAACTGGCGCCAGGCACTGGTGCCGGGCGCGGGCCTGGATGAGGGTGTCCTCACCACACTGAAACCAGTATCTGAGGAAGTCAAAGAGGAAGATCTCCAAACCGCAGCCAAGGTGTTGATGAAGCGCCTGTCCGACTTTGGCTGGTCCGATACGGCTGTTGAAGTCAAGGACAACCAGCTGCTGATCACCTTGCCCAAGAGCGCGGATGTAAATTACCTGAAAAACATCCTCACCGCCAAGGGCGAGTTCACCTTCACCACGCCTGAAGGCGAAGTTTTCATGACCGGGGAGAACGTCACCCAAGCCGGCTTTGGCTATGCCGATCAATCCGGCACCAATATCGCCCTCTCGCTGATGTTTGATGGGACGGGCAAAGAGGCCTTCGCGACCAAATCCACCGAATTATCCGGCCAGAGCATTTCGCTCAGGCGCGATGGCGTGGTCATCACCAGCCCCAGCATTGGCGAGCCCATCACCCAGGGCACCGTGTCCATCCCGGGCTTTACCCTGGATGCCGCGCGTGAAAACGCTGTGCTGCTGCGCTCCGGCGCCCTGCCTTTTGCCTTGACGCAGGAAGGGGAGAGCGTGCCCACCAAAGCGCTGCTGTTGAACGACCAAAAAGATTTGCTCATTTACGCGCTGGCGGCAGTGCTTGCCCTCATCGCGGTGTACCTGCTGGTGCGCTTCCGCCTGGGCGGCCTCGTCGCTGTCTGGATGCTGCTGGTCCAGTTGGCGCTGTCCTATTTCTTCGCGGCGCTCATTGGCGCGGGCTACACCGTGCTGACTTTAAGCGCCATTTACGCGGCGCTCCTGGTCTCCTTCTTCGCGGTGGTCAACCTGTTCATCGGCATTCGCGATGACGCGCGCCAGGGCAGATCTGTGCGCCAGGCGCTGAAGGACAGCTATGCCACCCGCGGCCACGCCTCCCTGGACGTGTACGCTGGTCTGCTGCTGCTGGCCGTGGTGTTCATCATGATGGACCAGGGTATCATCCGGATCTTTGCCGAGGTCTTTGCCTTGGGCCTGCTGCTGGGGCTGATCATCATGCACCTGCTGCTGCGCCTCTTGCTCAATGAAACCATCCATCTGTTTGGCGGAAAAACCGGTCTGTATGCCGCCAACGCGACACAAAAGAGGGAGGACTAAGCCATGCGTATGCAAAAGTCCGCTTTAAATACATTGATTCTATCCATTCTGATCATCCTGGGCGCGCTGGTTTTAACCCTGGTTGGTCAGGGCATGCGGTTTAGCTTTGGCGCTGAAGCCACCATGCAGTACATGCCCCTGGTTTGGGCCATCCTGGCCGCAGTCGGGGTGTCCTTTGTGTTTGGCTGGGTGCGGTATAGCTTAGCCGGGGCGATTACTCTGGCCGCCGCAGTGCTGCACGACCAGTTGCTGTCCCTGGCCCTTTGCGCCATCATCGGCCTGGCCTTTGGCCTGTCCTCCTACCTGCCCGCCCTCTTGATGGCAGGCCTGGTGGCAACCTACGCCTTTACCATTCCCCAGATCCGCACCGCGCGTGTGCTGGTGCGCGGCGGTTCCAGCCGCGGCCTGGCACGGGATGAGGCCGCCTCTGAGTCCCGCAACCAGCACCGTCCGCTCAAGATGGTGGTGGCGCTCGCGGCGCTTCTGATTCTGGCTGCCTTCATCATCAGCGGCAACAAGCACATGATCGGCGCCGTCCTGCCTTTGTTCACGGGTCTGCTCAGCGCAGTGGTATCCTCCTGCCTGATTACTCCCTTCATCTGGGCGGCGCTGGCTACCCGGAAAATGAACAAGAAATAATTCAAAAGAGCGCCTTCTTGGAAACTTGAAGGCGCTCTTTTTGATTTTCTTTATTTTGGGAAGGTACTCATGAGAAAACTGACCCCCCGCGCGACTCCCTACACGCTGCCAGGCTACCCGGATTACCTGGCGGCTTTGCTGCACGCGCGCGGGATATCCACCGTAGAAGACGCGCAGGATTACCTTAACCCCAGCGTGGATCAGCTGCACAATCCCTTCCTGATGCATGGAATGAAGGAAGCCTGCGCGCTGGTCAGGCAAGCGGGGGAGCAAGGCCTGATTGTCGCCGTGTATGGGGATTATGACGCGGACGGCGTGTGCGCCAGCGCCATCATCCTGGAAGCGCTGGGCAAAATGGGCGTCAAGGCCTTTTCCTACATCCCTACCCGTCAAAGCGAAGGCTACGGGCTCAACCTGGACGCGGTGCAGGTACTGGCCAAGCAGGCAGCGGTTTTGCTGAGCGTGGACTGCGGCATCACAGCGGTTGAAGAAGTCGCCCTGGCCAAAAGTCTGGGGATGCGGGTCATCATCACAGATCACCACACTTTGCCGGAAACCCTGCCGGATGCCGATGCCATCATTCACCCGCAGTTGGCAGGCTATCCCGAACCCCATCTGTGCGGCGCGGGAGTCGCCTGGAAGTTCGCCTGCGCGCTTTTGGGGCAACCGGAAGCCCAAAACAGCCTGGATTTGGCTGCCCTGGCTACAGTGGCTGATATGGTGCCCCTGCAGGGAGAAAACCGGGTCATCGTCAGCCTGGGCTTGCCCGCAATACAGCACACACAGCGCCTTGGCTTGCAGGCCTTGATGAAGATTTCGGGTATCCGCACTGGTATCCCGCTTAATTCCGAGCACATTGCCTACCAGTTGGCCCCCCGGCTTAACGCGACAGGGCGCCTGGCAGACGCGCAGGACGCGCTCAGCTTGTTGATGAGCAAAGACCAGGCCGAAGCCGACCATCTGGCGGAACAAATGGATTTGTTAAATCGTGAGCGCCGCGCCATTGAGCAGGAGACGCTCAAGGAAGCGTCCAGGCAGGTGAGCAAGATGGATCTGCGCACGCAGCGCAGCATCATTGTGAAGGGGGATGACTGGAACCCCGGTGTTGTGGGCCTAACTGCCGGCAAACTGGCGGAGCGGTGGAACTATCCTGCCATTGCCCTGTGCAAAAACGGGGAGGAGTATTCCGGCTCCGGCCGCAGCGCTGGGGCGGTGGATCTGCACGCCGCGCTCAAGGACTGCGAAGCCCTGCTGACCCGCTTTGGCGGCCATACAATGGCGGCAGGCCTGGCCTTGCGCCAGGACAACCTGGACGCCTTCATCGCGCGGTTTGATGAAGCGGTGCGCCAGCAGTTGAGGGAGGGGGACTTAATCCCCGAAACCGAGTATGATACCGCCCTGCCACTGTCCAAGGTCAATCTGGAGACCATCGCGCTGTTGGATCAGCTGGCGCCCTTTGGGATGGGCAACCCGTCTCCGGTGTTTTTGATGGAAAACCTGCAAACGGTCTCCGCGCGGGCGGTGGGCACAGACGGCGCGCACCTAAAGCTGACGGTCGGCCAATCAGGCGTGGTAAGGGACGGCATCGCCTTTGGCTTTGGCGCGATGGGCAAAACGCTGGGCCGGGATGTCACCCTGGTTGGCAGCGTGGAGCGCAACGAGTTTAATGGTAAAGTCACAGCACAGCTCAAAATCAAGGCTCTGCTACCTGGCGAGAACGCGTTTGGGCCGGACAGCCTGCTGCAGGCGCGCGCGGTCAAAAGCGCGCTGATGACGGGTCATCTGTCAGATGCGCCCATTCATCACGTGGCAGAGATGCCAGCCATTCAAGGCAACCGTGGCACTTTGGTCATTGCTTACACGCACCAGGCCGCCAACGCGCTGCGCAAACGCTTCCCGGATTATCAAGTCTGTATTGGCCAGGCATCAGATCCGCGCGCCTTCAACGCCATTTTATACGCGCCGGATTTCAGCCTGCACCAGGCACACTACCATACGTTGATGTTCGCGGATGGCCTGCCCTTTGATGCCGCAGCCCATCAGGCAATACTGGCAACCAAAGCATCAGAGGCCTATGTGCTGTCAAAAAGCAAGGATTTGCAAGCGCTTTTAGATCAGCTGACGCCCACCCTTGAGGAGCTCAGATCCATCTATGTGCAGCTGCGAAACGGCACAATCGCGGGCTTTACACCAGATGCTGGAAAAGATTTTATCGCGCTGGTGATATTTGAGCAGCTGGGTCTGGTACAATTAAGTGAGGAGGGCACCTTCCTTCGTATGCTGCCCATGAAGCGCATCGACCCTGCGCAAAGCCCTCTGTACACCGCGCTGACTACCTGAGGAGAGAGATGGCCCACACAGCATTTGAACGCATGACCCTGGAAGAGATGACTGCCCGGCTGAGCAAATACAGCCCGGCGGAGTCACTTGCGCTGGTCAAAAAGGCGTATGATTTCGCGGTGGAGGCGCATAAGGATCAAACCAGGCTCAGCGGAGAACCTTATGTGTCCCATCCCATCCATGTCGCCAGCATCCTGGTGGAATTGCAGTTGGATGCCAGCTCTGTCGCGGCGGGTTTATTGCACGACACGGTGGAGGATGTGGAAGGCATCACGCTTGAGACCATTGAGAAGGAGTTTGGCGCGGAGATCGCGGGCCTGGTGGATGGTGTCACCAAGCTGGGCCAGCTGGACTTTATGGACCGGGAGGAGCAGCAGGCGGAGTCCTGGCGCAAGATGATCCTGGCGATGAGCCGGGATATCCGCGTCATCCTGATTAAACTGGCCGACCGCTTGCACAACATGCGCACGCTGACGCATCAGGCGCACGAGCGCCAGGTCAGCATCGCGCAGGAAACGCTTGACATCTATGCGCCCCTGGCGCATCGCCTGGGTGTGTACACCATCAAGGCCGAGATAGAGGATTTGGCCCTGCGCTACCTGGATCCGGACGGCTACAAGGACGTGGCCATCAAAGTGGGCCAGAAGCGTATCGAGCGGGAAGAGCAGATCAAGACCATCATCAACACCCTCAGCGAAAAGATTCACGAGATGGGCCTGCATCATTTTGAAATAGACGGCCGGCCCAAGCACCTGTACAGCATCTACCGCAAGATGGTCATCCAAAACCGCTCCTTTGACCAGATTTACGATCTAATCGCGGTGCGCGTGGTGGTGGATACCATTCCGGAGTGCTACACGGTGCTGGGCATCGCCCATACTTTGTGGACGCAGATGCCGGGCCGCTTCAAGGACTTTATCTCCACCCCCAAGTCCAATATGTACCAGTCCCTGCACACCACCTTAATTGGCGGCCGCACGATTCCCTCGCCCTTTGAGGTGCAGATCCGCACGCGGGAGATGCACCAGATTGCCGAGTACGGCATCGCGGCGCACTGGAACTATAAAGAAGGCACCGCCAGCGGCGGGCTGGACAAAAAGCTCTACTGGCTGCGGCAGATTCTGGACTGGCAATCAGAAACACGGGACAGCAAGGAGTTTATCGACGGGCTCAAAACCGACCTGTTCAGCGAGGACATCTTTGTCTTCACGCCCAAGGGCGACATCATCAACCTGCAGCGCGGCGCGACACCGCTGGATTTTGCCTACCGCATCCACTCCCATGTGGGCAACTCCTGCGTCGGCGCCAAGGTCAACGGCAAGATTGTGCCCCTGCAAACAGAGCTGCAAACCGGTGACCGGGTGGAGGTGATGACCTCCTCCCACTCCAAGGGCCCCAGCCTGGACTGGCTCAGCGTCGTCAAGACCCAGCAGGCCAAGACCAAAATCCGCCAGTTTTTCAAAAAGGAGCTGCGGGGGGAGAACATCCAAAAAGGCCGCGACATGCTGGAGCACGAGGCCAAGCGCCGCGGCGTCAAACTGGGGGAGCTCACCAAGCCTGAGTTTTATGATCCCATCCTCAAGCGCTATTCTTTCCCGGATCTGGAAGCCATGTACGGCGCGGTTGGCTACGGCGGGATTCCCTCGGTCTATGTCATCTCAAAACTGCTGGAGGAGCAAAAGCGCGCGACCGACCAGCAGCAGGAGAAAAAGGCGGCCACCCTGCCCGATCCCAAGCAGATCAAGCACCAGGGCAAGCCCACCCACGGCATTTATGTGGAGGGCGGCTCCGGCATGCTGGTGCGCTTTGGCCAGTGCTGTAATCCAGTGCCGGGGGACGACATCATTGGCTTTATCACAAGGGGCAGGGGTGTCACCGTGCACAAGGCCGATTGTGTCAACGCGGTCAACGCCGAGGAGGAGCGCTTAATCAATGTGAGCTGGGCGGATGAGGACACCGGCAATTTCAACGCCAGCATCCGCTTAACGGTGTATGACAGCCCCAATATTTTGGGCGAGATGATGATGTACATCGCCAATGCCGGCACACCGGTGGTGGCGGGCTCCCAGGAAGAGGTTAAAAAAGGCATCCGCCGGCTGCACCTGGTACTCCAGGTAACCAGCAAGGACCAGGTGCGCGCTGTAATCGCCCGGATGCAAAAGCGCTCGGACGTGCTGGACGCCTACCGCAGCGCGCGCTAACAAGCAGGAGAGATATGAGAGCAGTTGTTCAACGGGTAAGCCAGGCTTCCGTTTCAGTAGAGGGCAGCATAACAGGCCAGATCGGGCAGGGCTTGATGGTCCTGCTGGGCGTGGAAGTGGGGGACACGGAAAAGGACGCGCAGTATCTGGGCGATAAAATCGCCAAGCTGCGCATTTTCGCGGATGATGAAGGCAAGATGAACCGCAGCGTCAAGGATATTGACGGCGGAGTGTTGCTCATCAGCCAGTTCACCCTGCTGGGTGACGCCAGGGGGCAAAACCGTCCGGGCTTTACCCAGGCGGAGGCGCCGGAGCGCGCCAACGCGCTCTACATCGCCTGCTGTGAGCGGGTGGAAGGCCATGGCATCCCGGTCGCGCGCGGCGTCTTCCGCGCGCACATGGAAGTGTCCCTCGTCAATGACGGCCCGGTTACCCTGCTGCTGGATTCCAAGAAACAGTTTTAGGAGGCTGCATGCGCATCATTACGCTCCCCGTGGGTGGGCTTGAAACCAATTGCTATATCGCTTATCAGGAAGAGCGCGATGACGCGGTCATCATCGACCCGGGCGCTGACGCGGAGAAGATCAAGCACGCGCTGAACGGGCGCAAGGTCGCGGCGGTCCTCTTGACTCACGGGCATTTTGATCACACCGGCGCGCTATACGCCTTTGCGGACGCGCCCATTTATATTCATGAGCAGGACGCGCCCATGCTGACAGACAGCTATTTCAGCTTCGGCCTGTTTTCGGGCGATACCAAGAAGCGCCCGCCGGCGACGGATTTCTTAACAGATGGGCAGGTATTGGACCTGGCCGGTATCCAGTTTGACGTGATGAGCACGCCAGGGCATACCCGCGGCAGCGTGTGTTTCAAGGTGGGTGAGGACA
>DUQZ01000028.1 GCA_012837525.1 Clostridiales bacterium
GGACAGCTTGGCCAGGTATTGGTCAAAGTTCTGTACCAGGGTGTCCTGGTCAATCAGGCCTTTGTGGAAAACCTCGTTCAGCTTTTGGTAATAGGGCTTGGCATAGGGCTTGTTGTGGAAGACGTCCACCTTGTAGTTGTCATCCCAGTGCACAAACACGCCGCCGTCATTGGGACGCCCCATCAGGTGCTGCACGGGGTTGAGCAGGCAGAAGTTGCGCCAGCCATCCGTCAGGATTTCAAAGCCGCTGGTGGGCAAACCGTCCTCTGTGGTGGGGTGGGCTTCCTTATAGCGCAAAAGCAGGTCAAAATATTGGTCCAGGGTTTTGATCATGGGATAGTTGTCCCAGGCCAGCACCTTTTTCTGAATCCAGAAGGAAGGGCCGTTGGCGTAGTTCACGATGGGGTCGTTGTAGATGCGGCCGTAGTTGGGCAGCACATACAGCGCGCCGTCCACGGTGATGCGCTTTAAGTGGGGCTCGTAATGCTTCCACAGGTTGGGGGTTTTCTCGGGCGTGATGTACTCCAGCAGGTCGATGTGCGCGCCGGCTTCAATCATTTTTTCGGCGCTGTTGGAGGCGCAGATCAAATCCGCGTAGTCCTGCCCTGCGATTTTGATGCCCAGGGTTTCGTCCAGATCGCCGGCCAAGAACTCGAACTCAAACTTGATGCCGAATTCCTCTTCGATCTTTTTGTATATTTTGTTGTCAGAGGTAGGTTGGTCAAAGGCGTCCGCGATGAAGACGGAGACGACAATGGGCTCCTCCGCCAGGGACGCTGTGGGCAGCATGGGCAGCAGGAAGGCAACCATCATCAGGGTTACCAGGGTACGAAGAATACCTCTCTTCATAGATTCCTCCATTTCGGCGCGGCTGTGCGCCTATTTTGTATGTTATCAACATCATATAGAATTATCCGACGCCCCGCAATAGTGAAAACAAACCGAATTTGTACATAAATTACAAAAACAGTCGCTTTATGACATGAATATGCCCGAAAACGACAGGAACAAACAGCGGCACACTTGTCTTTTTCAATTTATTTCAGCGCGGGGATGCTTTTTTGTCCATGCAGTTTATTTGCCTTTTTTGAAGCGAAAAATTGACGGCGGAATGAATGCCGGCGCAGAATTATTCATTTTTTACAAACTGGGTTTTCGTGCGGCAGGCCCTGTATAATTCCCTTATGCGGGACAATTAGCCAGAAAGGTTTCGTGAATGCTTTGCAAAAACATACAATCTGCGCTATACATAATGTAATCCAATCTGACTACAAACCCGGCAGGTGTTCGATGATGATGAAGGTTGTCGAAAACAACATGGATGTATCCGCCTTTATCAAACTGCGTGAGGAATTCGGCTTTAAGCCCTACCCCAGGCAGGAGATTGAAGCCGCGCTGCGAAACTCTCTGTATTGCGTTCATATTGAGCTAAACGGCAAGACCATCGCGGCCGCGCGCGTGGTTGGCGATGGCCGTGTTGCATTCTTTATCAAGGATGTGGTGGTGTCTGAAGCCAGCCAGAACCAGGGCTACGGCAACATCCTGATGGAACATATCTTTCAATATCTGCATCAACACGCCTGTGAGGGCGCCTATATTGGTTTGATGAGTACAGTGGGAAAGGAGGCGTTTTACCATCGGTACGGCTTTATCATCAGGCCAAATGAGGAGTTTGGCTCTGGCATGGTGCTATTTTTAAACAAGGATCCATCATACCGGGCGATGGACTCAAACAATGTGTCCGGTATCAGGAAGGAGGACTGAACAATGAACAGAAAACCTTTGTTGATTGATACCGATCCGGGCATAGATGACGCGATCGCGCTGGCGATTATCCTGCACAGCAAGGAATACGACGTGCGCCTGATCACCTCGACTGCCGGCAATGTGGGCATTGACAAGACGACCAAAAACATCCTGAAGCTTTTGAAGTTCTGGAACCTGGACATCCCGGTGGCCAAGGGCTGCGCCCGGCCCCTAGTACGGCCGGAGATTGACGCCTCGGGCGTGCATGGTGACAGCGGGATGGACGGCTATGATTTTGAGGAGCCGGATGAGCGCCTGCTGCTGGATGTCCCGGCCGCTGTTGCCATCCACCAGAAGATTCAGGAAAGCCCGGACAAGGTGACCATGATGGCCATTGGGCCCTTGACCAATATCGCCCTGTGGCTGCGCCTGTATCCAGAGGACAAGGAGAAGGTGGAGGAATTTGTCATCATGGGCGGGTCCATGGGTCGGGGCAACTCCGGCGTCTTAGCCGAATACAACTGCCACTATGACCCGGAGGCCGCCAAGATTCTCTTTGACAGCGGGCTTCCGGTGGTGATGATGGGGTTGGATGTGGGCCTGCAAGCCCTGGTATACCCGGAGGACAGCGCCAAAATCAAAACCTTTGGCCGTACCGGCGAGATGATCTATGGCCTTTTGCAGCGCTACCGCGGCAAGGGGCTTAAGCAGGGGCTGAAAATGTATGACGCCTGCGCATCCGCCTATTTGCTCAAGCCCGAGTTGTTCGGCTATGTCAACGCCTATGTGGATGTGGAAACATCCGGCGCGCCTCCGCCGCGGCAGCGATCGCGGTCAGCAAAAAGGGCGCCGCCGTCTCCATTCCCTGGGCGGATGAGGTGGACGCCTTTTTGAAGGAACACACAACGTAAGACCATCAGCATTTTTACTGTTTGAAAAAGCGGCACGCGTCAGGATGTGCCGCTTTTTGCCGGGAAATTGCTGGAAAGACTATTTGGGGAACACCATCGAAAGCGTTCGCTGCCCGCCGGTTGCGGGGATATGGATTAAGCCGGTTTCATCACGGGTGACGGAGCAGGGCGCGCCGTCAAGCGTGCATGCGATGGGGATCACGGGCGCCCAGAACAGGCTGGGGATGCCTTCCTGCGGGCGCTCCGGCTCCTGCCAGGCGGCGGTGAAGGCGCCGCTGTTTTGGTCAAAGGAAACGATGTTGAGCGTGCCCACCACCGCGCGGGCGCTGGGGCGCGCGAGCAGCCGGGCTGCCGGCAGCTCAAAAAAGCGGGGCTCATAACACCAGTAGGTGCTAGGCCACAAATAGCCCTCAAACTGGCGCATCAGGCTGTCGCCGTGGCGCAAGGCGTTGCCCGAATCCGAAAAAGCGCCCCATTCGCCCACGATGACCGGCAGGTTCAATTGCTCCTGCGTTTGCCGGTGGCGTTTGAAGATGGTGTGCGCGCGGCTGTCAGAGGCAATCTCAATCGCCGCCGTGTCCACCACCAGGTCATAGCCGTGCGGGGTGAAAATCTGGCGCGCGTCGGGCTGGCCACCCACCAAAATGGGCGGGATGGCCGGCGGGATGCCAAGGTTGGACAGGTAGTTGTGCGCGCGCAGCAGGAAGGCATCCTGATCCACCGCCCGGATGGCTTGCGCGATTTTGTTGTAAAAGGGGCTTAAGACCTCTTGCTCAAAGGCCTGCACCCTGGGCGCGCAGGCCTCGCCCACCTGCCAGAAGCGCGCGGGGTCCTCCAGCACGGACAGCGCCTGCAGCTTCAACTCCGGCGCCATGAAGACGCGCATCAAGGCCTCTTCATCCATGCTGTCCAGGCCCAGGGCCTGCGCTTCCTGCGGGTGCAGCACGCCTGCGAACGCGCCCAGGAGGTCTGTAAACATCGCCACAATGGGTGTGCCCGGCGCGGGCTCGTTTAAGATGTCATAGGCAAACAGGGCGGAATGGCCGGCAAAACGCCGGGCGATCTCCTGCCAGAGGGCGGCGAAATGATCCTGCAGGCCAAGGCCCGTGGTGGGCACGGTGGCGTTGTCCCAGAAGGCGTCCCAGCTTTGCTGCACCGCTGGTGAGAACAAATAGGCATCGCTCCACAAATCGGTTGCCAGAAAGGGCTGGTCTGTCATCACGGCCCAGTCCGGCGCGCCGTCTGAAAACCGCTGGGCGTATAAATCCTGGTGCATGTCCAGGATGACGCTGATACCGGTCTGGGCCGCCTTGTCCAATTGTTGGCGGATGAAGGTGAAGTAGGCTTCATCATATAAGCTGGGCTTGGGTTCCAGCGCCGCCCAGATGATGCCCTGGCGCACCAGGTCCACGCCATGGTGTTTCAACTTTTCCATTAAGTCATCCGGCCAGTCCGGCGGGTAGAAATCATAGCCGCCCTCGACCTGGCGGCCTTTGTATACCAGGTTGATGCCGCGGGGCAGCCAGTGTCGGCCCTGATTATCGCGCAGCAAGTGGCCATCCGGGCGCGCCTGCCTGGCGCAAACGGCGTGTGATGGGTGAGGTGTTGGCATGATGATCTCCTTTTTATCGCGGGAAGCGGTCTGTTAAGGGATTCTACCCGCAAGGCAGCCCGGCGCTTGCGCGGCTGTCGTATAATCAAGGCGAATGGATTGAAATAGAAAGGGAGACTGCTATGCGCCCGAACATTCTGTTTGTTTTCAGCGACCAGCAGCGCGCGGATACCTGCTCCTGCTATGGGCAGCCGCTGCCGATAACGCCCCATCTGGACGCCCTGGCGCGGGAGGGCGTGCTCTTTGAGCACGCGTTTTCACCCCAACCAGTTTGCGGCCCCTGCCGGTCCATTTTTCAGACCGGGCTGTACCCCACACAAACCGGCTGCTTCCGCAACGGGATCATGCTGCCACAGGACGTGAAGACCCTGGCTCATTATATGGAGGAGGCGGGCTATGAAACCGCCTACATCGGCAAATGGCACCTGGCCAGCGATGACCGGCTGGGCATCGACCACACCACCACCGCCATCCCGCCCGCATATCGTGGCGGCTACACCGGCTTTTGGCGGGCCAGCGACGTGCTGGAGTTTACCTCCCACGGCTATGACGGCTATGTGTTTGATGAAACAATGCGGCGCGTGGATTTTACCGGCTACCGCGCGGACTGCGTGACGGACTTCGCGTTGGAGTTTTTGGAACAGCGCAGCCCTGACAAGCCCTTTTTTATGATGGTGTCGCACATCGAGCCGCACCACCAAAACGACCGCGGGCATTATGAGGGACCAAAAGGGTCAAAGGAAAAATACGAGGATTTTATCCTGCCGGGGGATTTGGCGGCCCTGGGCGGGGACGCGCGGGCGGAATACCCGGACTACCTGGGTGCCTGTGCCGCAGTGGATCATAACCTGGGGCGCCTGGTAAAAAGGCTTAAGGAACACGGCATCTGGGAGAACACGGTGGTGATCTATACCTCTGACCACGGCGCGCATTTTAAGACCCGCAACCTGGACGAAAACAGGTGCGGCGGAGATGATTACAAGCGCTCCTGCCATGACGCCAGCCTGCGGGTGCCCCTGGTGATCGCGGGCGGCGCCTTTACCGGCGGCCTGTGGGTGCGGGATTTGGTAAGCACAGCCAGCTTGCCCAAGACCATGCTGGCGTTGGCGGGCGTGGATGTAGGAGAAAACATGATTGGAGAAAACCTGCTGGATGTAGTTCAAAAAAAGAACCCCAACCGCCGCAACGAAATCTTCGCGCAGATATCGGAATCCCGGGTGGGGCGCTGCATCCGCACACCGCGCTACACCTACGCGGTGCACGCGCCGGGCATCCATGGCTTTGCGCGGGCGGATGCCGAAATCTACGCGGATGATTTTTTATATGACATGCAGGCGGACCCGCATCAATTGAAGAACGTGGTACACGACCCCGCGTACAGGGAGATTAAAACGGATCTGCGGGCACGGCTGCTGGAGATGATTGATGAAGCGGAAGGGAAGCGGCCGGTCATTCGCGATTAAACCGGGACACAGATTCCCGCGCATTGTTTCACGTGAAACATTTTATTTTTTGAACCGTTTGCGGACCCAGGGCAGCTTGCTGAGCAGGACGATCAACACCAGCGCCAGCAGCGCCAGGGTAATGGGGCGGCCGAACAGGGCCATGACGAAATTTTCCTCCGGCAGGGCCAGGGAGACCGCGCGGCGGAAGTGCTCGTCCATCATCCGCCCCAGCACGATGGCGAGCGTCATGGGCGCGACGGGATAATGCCGCCGGCGCATCACAAAGCCCAGCACCCCAAACACCAGCATGACACCTACATCAAACAGTCGGTTGTTGCCGGCGAACGCGCCCACCGCGCAAAGCACAGCCACCAGGGGCATCAGCACGCGCCGCGGCAGGGTGATGAGCCGGGCAATGCGCGGCGCGACAAACAGCCCCAGCAGCAGCAAAAACACGCAGGCTAACAGCCCGGCCGCGATGATGCTGTGAAACAGCTCCGGTGATTGGCGGATAAACAGGGGCCCCGGCCGAAGCCCGTGCACATAAAAGACGGATAGCATGATGGCAGTGACCGCGTCACCCGGGATGGCCAGGGTCAGCATGGGGATCATCGCGCCGCCGATGCAGGCGTTGTTGGCCGATTCGCTTGCGACAATGCCCTCCACCGCGCCTTCACCAAAGGGCGCGGATGGTTTTTTGATCAGCTTCTTCGCGCTGCCATACGCCAGGAAGGAGGCGACCGGGGCGCCGGCGCCCGGCAGCGCGCCCACCAACAGGCCAATGAGCGAGAAATAGAGGGAGACCGCCCAGTGCTTCAACACCTCCCTGGTTTTGATCAGGGACTTGAGCATCCTGGCCATCTCGCCCTCATCCTGCTGGCCGCCCAGCACCATTAGCACCTCTGAAAAACCGAACAGGCCAATGAGGACGGGGACGATGTGGATGCCCGCGGTCAACTGTTGGATACCAAAGGTAAGCCGCGGCGTGCCCAGCACGCTGTCCAGGCCCACCATACTGACCACCAGCCCCAAACAGGCGCTGACGAGCCCGCGCTTAAAGGAAGTAGCCGTCAGCGCGCCCACCATGGTTAAGCCAAACAGTGCCAGCAGGAAATAATCCATGGGCTGAAAGCGCAGCGCGAAGGCCGAAATGGGCCTGGCCAGCGCCCACAGCATCAGGATGCCAAACAGGCTGCCGATGAGAGAATACCAGGTGGCGTATCTGAGGGCTTCCCGCGCGCGGCCTTGTCTGGCCAGCGGATAGCCGTCCAGCGTGGTCACCACCGAGGCGGGCGCGCCGGGGATGTTGAGCAAAATGGCGGACAGGGCACCCGAAAACACGCCCACCACGTACACGCCCATCACCATGGCCAGCGCGTCCTGCGCGGCCCAGGTGTAGGTGACGCTGACCAAGAGCGCTGTTGCCATGGACACGGTAAGCCCCGGGATGGCGCCCACCAAGAGGCCTGACACCGCGCCTGAAAACACCATCAGCACAAAGCGCATGTTGGTGAAATAGGCCAGCACCTCCAGGATCGCGTCCATCACAAAAGCTCCATTACAAGATCAGGTCAATCGCCCGGCCCAGCACATCCACCGGCGCGCCGGGCAGCATGACGTGCAGTAGCTTGCCAAACAGGATATACAGGACGGCTGAAAACACCAGGGGCAGTAAAATCAGCATCAACACCCGCCGCTCACCTAAAAAAAGCAGCATTGCCAGCAAAAAAAGCGCTGTGGCAAGCGCAAAGCCCAGGAAGGGCATCAGCAGGAAATAGCAAAGCGCGCAGCCGATGGTCATCACAACAGTGGGCCAGTGAAGGGGCTGCTTTGTTGTTTGATTTGGTGGCTTCATCCCTTCCAGCATCAGCAGGATGCCCAGGATGAACAGCCCCATTGATACTAAAAGCGGAAACAGATAGGGCGACAGCGCCCAATCCACCCGCGCAAGCTGCGCGTGGCGGTTCAGCGCGTGCCAGCCCAGGGCTGCGCCTGCCAGCAAAATCAGGCAGCCTTCAAAAAAGGCGGCCCTGTTGGTGATGCTGCTGCGCTGCAACTTCATCGGACTCAATTACTCGTTGATCTCAGGCCGCGGGATGTCAAACGCCGCCGGGCTGTGGGCTGCCGCGCCCGCGTCATACAACAGCCAGGAGACCAGGGATTCCCAGCCCGCGTAAAAGCGCTGCATTTCTTCCTCTGTCTGATACAGCGCAAACAGTTGATCCAGTGCGTTGTCCTGGCAGTAGGCCAGCCAGTCGGGCTCCGCGAGCGCCTGTTGCGTTGCCGCCTGCAGGGTACGGAAAACCTCCTCCGGCACATTTTTGTTGACCAGCAAGGAAAGAGGCGTGTAGGGGATGCGCATCAGGGCATCCGAGCCCGCGATGACCTCGGTTAGCGCGGGCACCTCCGGGTAGACGTTTAAACGTTTATCCGCGGAGACAGCCAGCAGGCGCAGATCGCCCGAATCGACATAGCCCCGGATGGTGGAGAAATTGGCGTTGGTAAAATCCACCTGCTTGCCCAGCACCGCCAGCAGGGCGTCCGCGCCGCCGGGGTAGGCGATCAGCGCCATGTCCAGGCCAAAGCGGTTATAGATCAAACTTTGCACATGGCCGGAGCCGCCCGGGCCTGTATAGCTCATCTTGATTTTGCCGGGGCGCGCCTTTAAGTCCTCCAGCAGCTGCTCAATGGTGTGATATTCCGAATCACCCGCTACCACAATCACCTTGGGGTCGTTGACCAGGGGCGCGATGGCGCGGAAATCCGCGTAGCTCATATCACTGATACCCATCACGCGCTGGGTGCCCAGGGAATCGGCCGAGAGCAGCAGGGTATAGCCGTCCGCGGGCGCGTCCAGGGCCGTCCTGGTGCCGATGGAGCCGGAGGCGCCGGCCTGGTTGATGACGGTGATGGGGACATCCAGGTGCTTTTTGAGCTGGATGGCCAGCTGCCGCGCGGTTAAATCCGCGGTGCCGCCGGCAGAATACGGCACAATCAAAGTGATGGGCTTTTGCGGGAAGGCAGCAGCGAAAGCGCCCGGCAACAAAAGCGCCAGGATCAGCGCGAAGAGGACCAGAAAAGAAAAACGTTTACGCATGGGCACTCCTTTTGTGACACATGGTGAAGCAGGCAGTGGCCCGCTTCTTGATAAACCGAATCTATCACCTCAGCCTGGGGCTGTCAACGAAGGCCTGATTATCGCGGCAGACGCGGCAATTTGATGTCGCAAGATGCGGATGTTGACAAGCGGGTACAATCTTCCTACAATTTTGGCAAAGAAGACAGCGGGAAACCCTGCGGAGAGTGTTGGTATGCAATCAGGAAACAGGCGCTGGCGCACGGACAAGAACCGCCGCGCGCGGCTCAATTTACGCACAGCCAGGCGGGGCAGCAGGAAGCGGTTCAATGTATCCCGCCTGCTGGGCATAGCTGGGATCATCCTGGCGGTTGCGGCTGTGGCGTTGTTCATCAACTACCTGGTGCAGGGGGAGCGCACCCGGCAGGAGCAGGCCACGCAGCGGGAGCTGTTCCGCACGGCCGCGGCCGGGGAACAACAAACGCAAGCCCAGCCGCCTGAAACAGGCGCGGCTGACACCGGGATCAGCGCTGCCCAGGAAACATCATCCGATGCCGGCGCGCCGGCGGATCAAACCAATGAGGTTTCCGTGCCGGCGCAGGATTACAACCTCGCGGGCAGCTTTGATTTTTCGGCCACGGAGCGCCAGGCCATTGACGACCGCTTCTTGCCCCTGATGCGCCGCAACAACGACACGGTGGGCTGGCTGTCCTACCCCATGATTCCGGAGATTGACTTCGCGGTGGTGCAGCGGGACAACGACCACTATATGTACCGCAGCTTCACGGGTGAGAAAAACGTGGCGGGCACGGTATTTTTGGACCAGAGCAACGCTGTCCGCCCGGGCGACCAAAACTTGATTTTGCACGGCCACAACATGAAAAACGGCACCATGTTTGGCAAGCTGCACCGCCTGATGGATCCTGTTATGCTCAAAACCCAGCCCTTTTTTACCTTTGATACCCTCTATCAGGACATGCGCTATGTGCCTGTCGCGCTGACGGTGTTCTCGGTCAACCCCAACAACGCCTTGTATTTTGACGTGATCAAAACCAATTTTGATACGCCTGATGACATGGGCAACTATGTCAACTGGATGCGACAGCACTCCGCCCTGTCATTCCCCACCCAGGTCTACACGCAGGACCGCCTGCTGACCCTGGTGACCTGCCACGGCAATGATGAGGATGAGCGCCTGGCGCTGGTGCTGCGCGCGGTGCGCCCGGGGGAGGACATGGACGCGCTGAAACAGCAGCTGGCGGCGGGGATCAAGAAGCCGTAAGTCTTATCTATATATGCATAACAAAAAACGAGAGGCTGTGATTCCTCTCGTTTTTTAGGTTGTTTTGTGGGTTTTTACGCCCGGTCCAGCACGTGCAGCACGCGCACCTCATCCTTGCTGGGGGCGGGCGCTTCGGCCGGGGCCTTGGGGGTGGGGTTGTTGCGCTCGCGCAGGAATTTCTCAGCCACCTGCGGGAAGAGCGCGTAACTGAGCACGTCCTCATCGCTTCTGGCAAACTCGCGGCTTTCCTCGCGCAGCTTGTCCATCTCCGGCGCTATCAGGTCAGCCGGGCGCACGGTGAGCAGCTCGGCATCGCCCAGCGCCATCTTTTGCACCTCTTTGTTGATTTCACCGGGCAGGCGGCCATATTCGCCGCGCAGCAGCGCGCGGGACTCCTTGGTGAAGGAGCGGTAGCGCTCGCCCTGCAGGATGTTGAACACGGCCTGGGTGCCCACGATCTGGCTGGTGGGTGTCACCAGGGGCGGATAGCCAAAGTCGGCGCGCACGCGCGGCACCTCGGCCAGCACGTCCTCAAACTTGTCCATGGCGTTGGCGCTCTTGAGCTGGGAGAGCAGGTTGGACAGCATGCCGCCTGGCACCTGATAAATCAGGGCGCGCACGTCCGGGCGCAACACCTGGCCGGGCACCAGGAAGCCTTCTTTTTCAAGGCGGGCCGCCACCTTCTGGAAGTGGGAGGCCGCTTCGGTCAGCTTCTTCAGGTCAAGGCCTGTATCCCGTTCGCTGCCCTGCAGCGCGGCCACCAGGCTTTCGGTCGCCGGCTGGGAGGTCCCGCTGCCCAAGGGAGAGAGCGCGCAGTCCACGATATCCACGCCCGCCTGGGCGGCGGCCAGATAGGTCAGGCTGCCGGTGCCCGCGGTGTTGTGCGTGTGCAGGTGGATGGGGATTTTGACGTGCTTTTTCAGCTCCTTCACCAGGCTGGTGGCAGCCTCGGGCAAGAGCAATCCGGCCATGTCCTTGATGCAGATGGTGTCAGCGCCCGCCTTTTCCATCTGCTGGGACAGGTCTACGAAATAGGCCTCGTTGTGCACGGGGCTGGTGGTGTAGCTGATGCAGGCTTCGCAGTGGCCGCCATGTTTTTTGATGCTCTTCATGGCGGTTTCCAGGTTGCGCATGTCATTGAGCGCGTCAAACACGCGGATGACATCAATGCCGTTTTTTAAGGTGAGGCGCACAAACTCGTCCACCACGTCATCGGCATAGTGCTTGTAGCCCAGCAGGTTCTGGCCGCGCAGCAGCATCTGCAGCTTGGTCTTGGGCATGGCCTTGCGCAGCTGGCGCAGGCGCTCCCAGGGATCTTCGTTTAAAAAGCGCAGGCAGGAGTCAAAGGTGGCCCCGCCCCAGCACTCGATGCTCCAGTAGCCGATGCTGTCAAGCACGCCGGCCGCGGGCAGCATTTCATCCGTATGCATCCTTGTCGCGGCCAGGGACTGGTGCGCGTCACGCAGGATGGTTTCGGTGATCATCAGTTTGTTCATTCATTTCCTCCGTTAACCAAACAGGGCAATCATAATGCCCGCGGCGATGGCAGAGCCGATTACGCCCGCGACATTGGGGCCCATGGCGTGCATGAGCAGGTAGTTGCTGGGGTTGGCTTTCTGGCCTTCGCTTTGGGACACCCGCGCGGCCATGGGCACGGCGGAGACGCCGGCGGAGCCGATGAGCGGGTTGATCTTCTCTTTTAAGAACAGGTTCATGAACTTGGCCAGCAGCACACCGCCCGCGGAGCCCATGCCAAAGGCCACCACGCCCAGCAGCAGGATTTTGATGGTGGACCAGGACAGGAAGATGCCCGCGGTGGCCGTGGCGCCAACGGACAGGCCAAGCAGCACGGTGGTGATGTTCATCAGCTCGTTTTGCACGGTTTTGTTCAGCCGCTCGGTCACGCCGCTTTCCTTGAGCAGGTTACCAAACATCAGGCTGCCAATCAGCGGGGTGGCGGAGGGCAGCAGCAGGCCGATGAAGATGGTGACCGCGATGGGGAAGATGATCTTCTCCAGCTGGGACACCGGGCGCAGGGTTTTCATCTGGATTTCGCGCTCAGCCTTGGTGGTCAGTGCGCGCATGATGGGCGGTTGGATGACCGGCACCAGCGCCATGTAGGAGTAGGCGGCCACGGCAATGGGGCCCAGCAGGTGGGGGGCCATCTTCATGGCGCTGAAAATGGCGGTGGGGCCGTCCGCGCCGCCGATGATGGAAATGGCGCCACTTTCATTGGGCGTAAAGCCCAAGAAGAGCACGGCACCGGCAAAGGTGAGGAAGATGCCAATCTGCGCAGCGCCGCCCAAGAGCAGGCTTTTGGGGTTGGCAAGCAGCGGGCCGAAATCCGTCATTGCGCCTACACCGATAAAGATCAGGCAGGGGTAGACGCCCAGCTTGACGCCCAGGTACAGATAGTCAAGCAGGCCCGCGGTATCGGTAAAGGCCGGCCAGTTGATGGTGCCGCCCGCAAACAGCTCCGGGTGGTAGACGTTTGCGCCGGGCAGGTTGGAGAGCAGCATGCCCACCGCGATAGGCAGCAGCAGCAGCGGCTCAAACTTCTTGGCGATGGCCAGGTACAAAAGCAGGCAGGCGATGGCGATCATCACCAGCGCCTTCCACTGGCTGGCGGCCAGGTAAAAGCCGGTTTGCTTTAAAAACTCTAAAATTGTTTCCATAGGCACTCCTTAGCGGAGCGTGCACAACAAGGTGCCGGACTCCACCGCTGCGCCCTTTTGCACGTTGACGCTGGCAATCACGCCGTCCCGGGGCGCGTTAATCTCGTTTTCCATTTTCATGGCTTCCAGAATCATCAGCGCCTGGCCCTTCTTGACCGCGGTGCCTTCCTGCACGTTGACCGCCAGGATGGTGCCGGGCATGGGGCTGTTGACGGCCTCACCGCCAGCTGCGGGCGCGGCAGCAGCCGGCGCGGCCGGCTTTTGGGGGGTGGCGCTTAAGGGCGCTGTGTCCAGGGCCTCGATGCCCACTTCGTATTCCTGACCGTCTACGATGACCTTATACTTTTTCATTCCAGATTACCTCCTCACAAACGATACAATTTTAAATCCAGGGGCATCGCTGCCCTCCGCTTCCGCGATGGCCGCGGTGACCGCAGCCAGCAGGCGCTGACGTTCCAGGCCCACGGGCTGTGCGACAACAGCCGCAGGCTGGGGCGCAGCGGCAGGCGCTGATTGACCTTCCTTATGGAACAGCACCCGCAGCAGGTTGCACAGCACCACCAGCAGCACCAGGCCGATCATGACTGTGCCCATGCCCAGGATGATGACCATCCACCATGGCGTTAAAGCTCCCAAAGCCGTCCACCTCACATTTCATTCAGATTTGGAGACAAAAACAGCCTCCACTCTTTATTTTACCATGTTTTGTGGATTTGTGCGGGGTTTGTGAATGTATTATTCATCCGCAAACAGGACAGATTGACAGTTTGCGGTCATTATTCGCCTGATATGTAAAACGAAAGAATGTTTTATTTTTGTTTATCTATGAAGGAAGGCGTGCAGAATTGTTCCCTATCTATTTATCTAAAGCTTCATCACCATCACCAGGCAGGGGTTCCAGGGATCCCACAGGGTGGGAAAGACCTCCAGCTTGCGGAAGCCATAATGCCGGTAAAAGGCGATGGTCTGGTCGTATTCCTTGTAGTGGCCTTCGTCCACCGTTTTGACCTGGAGGTATTCATATTGTTTGGCTGCCTCTTTAACCAAAGCGTCCATCAGCAGGCGGCCGATGCCCTGTCGGTGATGGGCTTTTTTGACGCCCATGCAATGCACATCCCCGCAGTCCGCGCTGGAGTGGGTGAGGGTGACAAAGCCCACGGCGCCCTCTCCGATGAAGGCGGCCCAGAAGGGCAACGCCTGCGCGTCCTTGATGTAGTCGGCTGTGCTCTCCGGCAGGCCGAACCAGTCGGGCAAATCCAGCAGGACCTCGCCCGCAATCTGCCGCTTTCGCGCTGGATTTTCAATCTTGCGGATGACGGGTTTATCGCTCATCGGCATCCTCCTGCGTACCGCGGCGGCGCGCCTCGGAATAGGCGCTGAGCTCCGCTTCCTTTTCGCGGCCTATGGGGAAGAAGATCAGCGGGATGAGGCCGACAATCAAAAAGGCGATGGGCACCAGGGCTGTGCCGATGCGGATGCCCATCATGGCCTGGGCCGTCTGCACCGGCGCCTTGGCGTCATAGCCAAAGAAGGCCAAAATGGCCATGAAGATCATCAACTGGGTGCTGACCGCGGGCGCCGCGATGAGGGTTAAGAGCGAGGTAATCAGCCCAGTTTTGCGGGTGCCGGTTTCGCGCTCGTTCTCGTCAATCAGCGCCGCGGACAGGGGCGCGCCAGCGGTGGACATCATGTATTTGCCCATCATGATGGGGATGTAGCAAAGCAGCACCGCCAGCCAAGTTTGCGTAAAAAACAGCGCCAGATGCCCCAGCGCGTAAGGCAGGCTGCCCACAAAGATGGCGTGCTTGCTGCCCTTTTTCTTGATGTATTTACCAATCAGCGGCAAAAAGGCGAAGACCACCAGCATAGGCACGGTGTCGGCCAGGGTGGCCTCCAGGCCGCCGGTCTTGATGACATGGTCCATCAGGTACAAAAAGGCGGTGAAGTAGACGGCATTGGGCGCCAGCGCCAGCAGGTTGTAGATGGCCCAGGAGCGAAAGGACTTCATCCTCAGCAGCTCGCGCACATCGCGGCGCAGGGTTTTGACATCCAGCCCGCCCTCCTGGTTGCCCGCCGCGTAGTAGGAAGGTTTGTCACGGAGCTTGAACAGCGCCACCGCGTAAATGGCGGCGTTGAAGGCCACCACGCCCAATAAAATCAGGGAAACCTGCGTCAAATTCTGCCCCTTGTTGCCCACCAGCAGGAAGGTGGGCACCAGGGTGGCGAAAAAGCTGACCACGTTGGCTACATAGCTTTGAATCACATTGACATCCACGCGCTCCTCCTTGGTGGGCGCGGCCAGCAGGATAAAGCTTTGCGTAGCAATCAAATAGGTGGTGGAGAAGGTGTCAAAGATGAACAGCTCCACCAATAGCGCCGCAAAAATGAGCCCCTGCGGCCAGGTGGGCTGGGAGAACAGCATCGCCACCAGACAAAGCAGCATAAAGGGCACGCTGACGCGCATCAGGTATAAAAACTTGCCCCGTTTGGGGTCATAGGGCCGCTTGTCAATCCAGACACCGATTAAGGGATCGTTCAAGAAGTTCCAGATGTTGTAAATCAAATAGACCAGGCCCACATAGATGGGGTCCAGGCCGATCAAGTCTGTATACAGCTTGATGTACACATTGTGGATCAAAACGCCTGAGAGCGAGGCCGCGGGTACGGGCAGCGCCAGCAGAAACTTCTGCATCCCGCGCAGGCGGTCGGGCTGCTGGGCGGGTTGGGGCGGGAACGCGGTGGACATCTGGCGGGCCCTCCTGTGAACAATGATAGGGTATAAAAAAGCGGCTGGGCACTCGTTTTATGGAGTATACCCAGCCGTTTCATTGCGTCGGTTTATTATCCTATTTCCAAGTGATGATGCGGGGCGCGTCCGCCGCCCGGTTGCTGTCCGTCCGCCAGGGGTCCATCAATTCTCCGGTCTGGGCGTTGACCAGGATGAAGGCGCGGTGCTGCCCTTCCTTCAACAGCTCCATGCCCTCCACTTCACCAGTGGTGTCGCCGTCTTCGTACAGCAGACCGGATAGGAGGTAGCAGGGCGTCAGCAGAAGCGTTTGACCGTCTTTTAAAAACCAACCCGCAAAGCCCAGGCGTATGCTATCCACCCTGCGCAGCTGTCCGCTTTCAATCAACGACTCATAGGCACGAATTACCTTGTCCAAACTGCACAAAGGCACATCCGCATAGACCACTTCCTTTTGTGCCAGCAGGGCGAGGATGACCCGCTGCAGTACCTGATCAGATCCATGAACCGCCAGCGGGCGCAGATAGACCCTGTTGGCCAGATCAATGGTGAAAAAGGGGCTGTCAAACCCGGCAGAGCCGCTTTTGCTACGCCTGGCCATTTCTGCGGTGCCAAGGACGGGGATACCTTCCAGTTCCTGATAAAACCGGATGTTAAGCGCCCCCTGATATCCTTCCCACACCGCAGCGCTTACCGCACCTTTTGCGCTGTCGAGCACAAAGATACCCAGGTCGGCACTTACAAATCCAGGTGTGAAATGTAACGGTATATCGTTGAAATAGTTTGAAACGGTAGTCAACAGCAGTTGATACGCGTCGTTTAATGTCAGGGGATTATTGAGCGAATAGGTTTTTTCCCATGTCAGATTGGGGGCATACACCAACTCTGATTGGATGAACATACCCTTTGGCGGCGGGTTTTCCCTGGTAATCCGCGCCAGGCTGTCATCATCAGGGGCGCTGTAGATGAAGCTGCGCGTTGTATTGGAAAGCATGATGCCGTCTTGTACCAATCGTTTATCCTTGCCAAGCCGCTGAAGCGGCACACTCGCGGTAGGATGGAGGCTTTTTGCCTTCAGCACAGGAAACCGCGACGCATCAGGCACAACAATTTCAATATCTACTACAACTTCCCGCCCGTGGGCGGTGTAGGTCTGATGCCAGCCTTGCTTTGCCTGCTCCCGGATGTCGGGCAGGGTGAAGCAGGTTTCGGCCGCGCTGGCCCCGATGCACAATACCAACAGCAGCAGGGTTACTACGATTAGTGGCTTTTTCATTGTTATCCTTTCTTTTATGGATATACCTTCATTTTACCTGCTCCCAGGTGCGCATTTCGGGTAGGCCGCTCTCAAAGGCAAGCGGTGGCGCGAACCAGGAATCATTTGGCGAATTGTCACGGATGTACAGCAACTTACCCGTCTGGGCATGGACGATGACCGGTTGATAGATGGACCGCTCGTAATAGCTTGTCGCTTGCTGATCAAACTCATTCATCTCTGCCTGGGCAGACTTGTATATCTCACACCAGGCGTTCCAGACCGGCACCAGGATAAAGCCTTTGTCTTTATCAAAGAAATGCGCGTAGGCCAGCTGCACCTTATAGATTTTGCGGATGCGGCCTTCCTGAATCAGCTGCTCAAAGGCAGGCTTGGCCGTCTCAAAGGCGCACAGGGGCAGATCCTCCGCCAACACCTGGTCCACCTGAAACAAGGAGCAATAGATACTATAGGACTTGTCCGCGTACACCTCCGCACGCACTCTGTTAAAGAACCAGTCAGGACCTGTGATGGGATGGGGCAGGCAGGGGATGCCGTGTGCCAGCGGGAAACAGTTGAAAACATACCAATCCATGTCCCGCAGCGGTTTGTTACCTGAGCGTTTGTAGATGCCTTTTGTGGCCACCGTGTCCAGGTACAAACGGATATCCGCCCCCATCACCTCCTGCACGCGCAGCTGCGCGATGTCAAAGGCCTGCTGGATGGTTAAGGGGTTTCTGGGCGCGTAGGCTTTGTCCAGCTGATAATCTGGCAGGGAGGTCTCCGGTTCTTTGACCTTCTGCCAGCCCTCGCCCAGATGCTCATTGGGTGCTGGCATATTCATTGAAAAGGCTGTCCGCTGGTCATTTGATCCAAAGAAGGTAGAAAATTTGCTTTTCCTGCCAAAATCAACCTGCTCATTGGCAGTCAGGCCATAGGCCTTGAGCCACCGGGTGAGTTCTTCGCCTTGTAAAGCCGGGAGCCTGGATACTTGCAGGAGGGGCGCTTTGTCCGCATGGGGCACCTCAATTGCTACATCAATGTCTATGGTGCGATTGCCCGTCTGATAGGTCTGCTGCCAGCGCGCGGGCGGAAGCGCTGCAAGCTCCTTGAGGGAATAAAGCTTCGCCGCTTCGGCCCGCGCGCCGGGCGGGAGGATGAAGGCCAGCAGCATCACCATGCAGGTGAGGATAAAAATGCTTGATTTTTTCATGTTCATCATCCTTTCTTTTTTAACACATGAGCTAACGTACTCATGCGTTCAGTATTACTCATTCTCCAACTGAATCAGCTGCAAGCGTCCCTGGACCTCCTTAATGTACATGTCCAGGGTCAACTGCCCGCTGATGTATTGGCTGAGCAGCTCCTTCGCGGCCTTCGCGCCCTGGGCGTCGCTGTTGTAGCGCTGCACAAAGGCGTGCCCTGCCATCTTCTGCCAGGCGTCAATATGCTCCTGTTTGATGAGGTAGCGGCGGTTTTCGCGGATCCAGGCTTCGCCCTCCTCCATGCCTTCAAGGCGGCGCTTTAATTCCTCCTGCTGGGCCTGGGGCGCCTTTTTGATGAGGTCTTTTTGCAGCTGAACCCTGGCCTGGTGCTCCCGGATCAACTGCTCAAAGTGTGGGTTTTCAACGGGCTTGGCGTCCGTCTTGTGCATCATGATGCGGCTGTCCGGCGTGATGACGCCCAGCATGGTTTCCAAAAAGGAGATGGCCGCCTCCTTCTTCTGGCTGCGCGCGTTGATGAACACAATGCCGGCCTGCAGCGGCGCTACTGCGGGCTCGCCCTCTTTGGCTGAAATCAGGAAGGGGAAGAAGGTGTTGCTGTCCCGGCTGTCACCGGAGAACAGGAAGAGGTTGTACATCCACTCCTTGTCAAACACGGCCTGGGCCGAGTAGTCGCCTTCATAGGCGCGCTCCATGGCCTCATAGTCCAGCTGCTCCACGCGGCTAAAGATCGCGCGCATCAGGTCCGTATCAAAATGAAGCGGCAGGCCCTGGCCCTGGTAGTGGTTGATGTAGGTCGTCAGCGCCAATTCATAGGTGAAGTGCTTGATTTCATAGGGGTAAAAGGGCGACATGCCCTGGTGTTCCTCCGCATAGGTGTCAGGCCAGCTTTCCATAAAATCCAGCATATCAAAGAGGGTGTGAAGCGTGGGCTGCATTTGCTGATCAAAGACAATTTTTTCTTCCCCCAGCATCACGGTTGCAAACAGGGTGACCGGCAGGGCGTAGATGCCGCCGTCCAGCCCAACCGCCTGTTGCAGGTAGGGGTATAGCTTGTCGTGGTTGGCTTTAAGCAGGGGGCTGTTTGACAGATTTGCCGCGTAGCCCTTTTTCATCAGGCTGTCAAAATCCACCTCGGATAGTTCCAGCCAGAACAGGTCGTACTCATCCCCGCCGGCGATCATCATCTGCGCGATGTCCATGGGGTCCATGCCCTGCTGGGTCACCTTGACGCGCAGGCCCTCCGCGCGGCTGACGGCCTGGTTGAGGCCGGTGGGGTTGGTGGCGGAGACCAGCAGATTCAACTCCGTCTTGCCGGCGTAGGCGGTGGGATCTGTGGATTTCAGGAAGAGGCTTTCCTCCGCGGCCACGGCAGCCCGGCTGCCCGGCAGCGCCGCCAGGGGGATTTTTTCGGTATGGTAGACATCCACCGGCAAATCAGCACTTGGCTGGCCCGGGCCCAGGGCGGGGTAGGCGTATAAGGTGTCCCCCCGGCCGATGAGCAGGATGTCGTCCTGTTTGTTGTAAGCGATGGCGCTTAAGGTAAACACCGCGGCCTCGTCCTCCGCGACGGGGCGGATGGTGGTAATGCTGTCCGCCTTGGGATCCAGCACCTGGATGGCGCGGGTGAAGGCGCCTTCTTTTTCCGCCGCCACCGCGCCGATGATCAGCAGCTGGCCGTCCTTGTAGGACAGCAGCTCCAACGCCGGGGTGGTCAGCGGTGCCATGCGCTTGCCTGTTTGCAAGTCAAAGCGGGTGATGGGCGCGCCCTGGCCTTCCAGGGCGTACAGCACCTCTTTTGACAGCGCGTAGGCCACCGGCGGGTGCACCTCGTTGTAGTGCGCATGCCGGGTGATGTAGTCCTCCCAGTCCAGCTGTACGGGCGTGCCGGGGGCAAGATCTGTCCCCTTGATAACAAGCGGTACCAAAAGGCCGGAGTAGGTGTCCAAAACGGCCACGCCCGCTTCTCCCTGGACCAGGCGGGGGGAGCGCGACTGGTTCAGGTCCTTGAGCTTGCCAATCAGCGCGTCCATCTGTGTTTGGGAAACCTGGCCGTCTGATGTCATCAGGTACACCTGGCCGAAGTCCGCAAACAACAGGGTGCCCTCATGCTGCGCGGCAGAGTTGATGCGAAAGGGCGGCGGGTTATATAGGCCGCTTAGGTTGGCGCCAGGGAGCGGGGCCTCCGCCTGCGCCGCGGGTGTAAATCCCCAGGATGTCACGAGGAGTAAGGCGCAAAGGATGAAAATGCCCAGCCTGTGTGTTTGTTGTTTGAATGCTGTCATAATAGCCTCCTAATCGCTTGCTTATTTTTGGCCCTGTTTCCAGGGGATAAAGCCCTGGTATACATCCAGGTTCTTGCCCCTGGTGTCCGGGCTGGACAGGCGATGGTGTATTCCTGATCATTGCCGTACATGATTTCCGCGCTCCCGGGACGCGGGCAGGGCGGGGAATAACCCTTGAATTGATTGTGATCAACGGCCTTTGCGTGTGCCTGGGCAAGCGCTGGGATGCCGTTTAAGTCCTGCGTCAGGAGCAGCTCGTAATACCCTTGGTTGATGATGCTTCCCAGGGTGGGTGTTTGCCCCGACCAGGAGGACACCGTGTAAACCCCTTTGGTGAGGACGGCGTCCAGGCTGAAGGACAGCGCGCCGTCCGTCAGTTGCTCAATCCGCCGTTGGAAGAAGGCCTGCGCATCAAACAGGGTGGCGGGATTATCCTCTGCATAGGCGCGCTCCATCTGCCAGGGCTGCATCCAGTAGATGCTCCCGGTGGCGGCGTTTTTCCACTCCGGCTTGTTCTTTTTCTCGCCCCGTTCGTTCCAGATGCCGTCCGGGGCGTTCAGGTACTCCCGAAACGCGCCGGGGGTGAACTGCGAAAAATCCACCAGTGTTGCCCCACTGTCCCCTCTGAGCATCAAGGAGCGGTTTCCCTCAGCTACCTGCAGTATGGGAAAGCTGTCCACTTTGGGCAGGTCAATGTCCGCGTAAATCGTAACCTCTGTCCCCTGCGCGGTTTGGTAGGTCTGCGTCCATACCTGGGGTGTTGTTTCCCGTAGCGTCTTGATGGACACCATCTGATCTGTCTGCGCGCAGGCTGCAAACAGGACAATACCACTTAGCAACAAGGCTAAAAGCAGCGCCGCTGGTTTCTTCCGCATGGTTCCTCCGCGTTTTTGTCGTACAGGTTCCCGTCACCTATATAGACCGCGTGGGGTGGGTTTTGTTTCAATTCTTGAAAATTTCTTTTTTTCGTGCCGGATATGGTATGATAAACGCACAGATTAATACTGAACACATGAGTTAACGCACTCATGGACTGAGTAATTTTTTGGCTCCGCTAAGTCGAGTGAAGGAGGCGTAGCC
>DUQZ01000029.1 GCA_012837525.1 Clostridiales bacterium
TATATAAAAACAGCTGCCGTCATGAGCAGCTGTTTGTTATTCTTCGCCTTCTTTGGGCGGCAGTTTCCATTGATGATAAAAGGGGTCGGATAGCACAATCTCAGCGCTGCCGTCTGTATATCCAGTAATTTCTTTCATCACTTCCGCGGCATCCTGCTCCCTGACAGTCACACTTAATCGCACATTGTCTGTAAATTGCCGGTCTACATCACAGACAGGCAGTTTTCCAAGCAGGTAGTTGATCGCGTCCCAGTATGCGTATCCAATCACCGCGGTCAATTTGACGCTGACTTCGGCTGTGACGATCCCGGCAGCGCGAACCGCCTTTGCGCACCCGGCGCTGTAAGCGCGGGTTAAACCACCCGCGCCCAGCAGCACGCCGCCAAAATTACGTGTGACAACCGCGACGCAATTAACCAGGTTGTTCTTTTTTAAAACTTCCAATATCGGGATGCCCGCGGTACCCTGCGGTTCACCGTCATCAGAGTACCGCATCAAGCCGGCGTTCTCACCGATGATGTAGGCAAAACAATGGTGGCTGGCGGATTTATGCGCTTCCTTGATGCCTTTGATAAATTCAAGCGCTTCCTCTTCCGTAAAGGCAGGCGCGGCCTCGCCGATGAAGCGGCTTTTACGCTCTATAAACTCCTCTATGCCATGCGCGCCAAGGGTATAGTATCCGCCGGACAAACTCATTTCTTCAAAATGACCCGGCAATAGTTTTTCTTTCCGCGGCGCAGCAGCAAGCCATCCGCGGGGAAGTCTGCCTCATTCAGGCGCGCTTCCGGGTCTTCTACCTTGTTGTCACCGGCAAGGACGGCGCCTTGCTCGATCATTTTGCGCGCCTGGCTGCGGCTTGAGCACAAACCGCACAGGAACAAGAGGGTGGTCAGTCGATTGTCCTCCTGCAGCTGCGCCATGGTCAACTCATAAGTGGGCACATCGTCCATACGGCCATCACCGGAGAACAGCGCGGCGGATGCCTGCTGGGCTTTTTGCGCCTCTTCCTCGCCGTGAATCATCTTGGTGGCCTCAAAAGCAAGGGCCATCTTGGCTTCGTTGATGGCGGAGCCTGTGAGCGCGCTCAAGCGGCGCACTTCGTCCATGGGCAGGAAGGTGAGCATGGACAAGCAGTTGGGCACATCGCTGTCAGCGATGTTGCGCCAGTACTGATAAAACTCATAGGGAGAGCACAGTTCCGGATCCAGCCAAAGGGCGCCGCGCTCGGTCTTGCCCATCTTGTTGCCTTCTGAATTCATGAGCAGCTTAAAGGTGCAGGCGAAGGCGGGCTCGCGCTCCTTCCTGCGGATTAAGTCTGCGCCGGCCAGGATATTGCTCCACTGATCATCCCCACCCATTTGCAATCGGCAGTTGTGACGGCGGAACAGTTCCAAAAAATCATAGGACTGCATAAGCATATAGTTGAATTCAAGGAAGGTAAGGCCGCGCTCCAGCCGCTGCTTGTAGCACTCCGCGGCGATCATGCGGTTGACAGAAAAATGCACGCCAATCTCCCGGATAAACTCCAGGTAGTTCAATTTGGTCAACCAATCCGCGTTGTTGGCCATCAGTGCTTTGTTGTCAGAAAAATCAATGAATTTTGAAATCTGGGAGTGGATATTGTCCACATTGTGCTGGATGGCCTCCATGGTGAGCATCTGCCGCAATTCGGACTTGCCGGAGGGATCACCAATCTGCACGGTCGCCCCGCCAATGAGGGCCAGGGGAATATGTCCCGCGTTTTGCATATGACGCATCGCCAGCATGGGAATGAAGTGCCCGAAGTGCAGGCTGGGCGCGGTGGGGTCAAACCCGACATAAAAAACGGTGGGTTCGCGCTCCAGTTGTTTGTACAATTCCTCCTCATGGGTAATCTGGGCGATGAACCCGCGCTCTTTCAAAATATCCAACACGTGCATAATTGGCCTCCATTCCGTTTGATAACAGGTGTTTGCATGATTATAGAAGGATTTCAGAGGGAATGTCAAGAAATCAGGGAGCCTATAAATCTTGATGAACTTGTCAAATTTGCTTGTAAACCAAACGCATGCATGGTAAGATGACGGGGTAAACTACTACTGTTGCAGAAAGAAGGGCTTAACGAAGAAGTGGGGTTGCAGACGGCGGGTGCGGAGGCTTGTTTGCTTTCGCCTTTTGCCAGCGCAGCATAACCCACTTTTTGTATTGAGGAAAGAGGATGGCAAGGAAAGCAAGACCCATTGAACTGGCGAAATCCATCAGTCAAAAAATCGCGGAAAGCATGGGCTTTGAGCATCTGGAAACCGCGTTTGAAAAGGAACCAACAGGGCTGTATTTACGGATCTATCTGGACAAGGAGGGCGGCATCAACCTGAATGACTGCGAAGCTTTCCACCGCGCGGTACAGCCAAGGCTTGAAAAGATTGAGTATGACTTTTTGGAGGTATGCTCAGCAGGTGTGGACAGACCCATCAAAACCGAGCGTGACGCGCAAAAGGCAGTTGGGCATGAGGTAGAGATCAAGCTGTTCAAACCTGTTGAAGGGCAAAAAGCTTTTGTCGGCACCTTTTTGAAGTTGGAAGATGACATGTACGTGATTGACACAGCGTCAGGAGAGATGCGCTTTCACAAAAAAGACGTCGCGCTGGCAAGCAGGACAGTGGATTTAAGTTTACTGGAAGACGACACAAGCAGTGAGGAGGAAACACAAACCAATGAGTAACCAGAAAATAGATTTGATGGAAGCCATTTCTCTGCTGGCCAGGGAAAAGGACATGAACGAGGACATCCTGATTGATACCATCGAAGAGGCCTTGAAAGCTGCCTACCGCCGCAACAACCGTCAGGCGGCAAGCGGTATCCAGAACCTGGCAGTCCGCTTGAGCCGCAAGGATGGCGCGCAGGTCTTCCTGCGCAAAGTGGTCGCGGAAGAGGTGGAAGAGCCGGAGATGCAAATGTCCCTGGAAGAAGCGCTTGAGATCAATCCCAACTTCCACGTGGGCGATATCGTCGAAATTGACGTGACACCGGATAACTTTGGCCGCGTCGCCGCGCAGACAGCCAAGCAGATGCTGGTTCAGAAGATCCGCGAATCCGAGCGCGGCAAGATCTACGATGAATACATCGAGAAAGAGAACGAAATTCTCACAGGCATTGTCCAGCGGGTGGAGCCGAAGGCTGCCTACCTGGAACTGGGCCGCACCGAAGGCATCATGGAAAGCAACGAATTTATCCCGGGGGAAAGCTACCGGGATGGCGACCACGTGAAGGTCTATGTGCTCAAGGTGCGCCGTACTGGCAACGATTTCCAACGCGCGCCGCAGGTGTATGTCAGCCGGATTCATCCAGGCCTGGTGAAGCGCCTGTTTGAGATGGAAGTGCCGGAGATCGCCACGGGTGTGGTACAGATTCGCTCCATCGCCCGGGAAGCCGGCAGCAGGACCAAGATTGCCGTTTACTCCATGGACCCGATGATCGATCCGGTCGGCGCCTGCGTTGGCCCGCGCGGCTCCCGTGTAGAAAAAATCGTCAATGAACTCAAAAACGAAAAGATTGACATCATCAAGTGGTCACCGGACCCGGCAGAGTTTGTCGCCAACGCGCTCAACCCCGCGCACGTGGTCAGCGTGTTCATCTCTGAGGAAGAGAAGATCTGCCGTGTGGTGGTGCCGGATATGCAGCTGTCCCTGGCCATTGGCAAGGAAGGGCAAAACGCGCGCTTGGCTGCCAAGTTGACAGGCTGGAAGATTGATATCAAATCCCAAAGCCAGTTTGATGAATTGGTCGCCCAGCAAACCTATATGGACCAGACAGCCCTGGACAGTGAGTATGACGACGCGGGCATGCCAATGTATGAAGAACCCTTTGAAGAGGGATACGAAGGATAAGCAGCGATGGCCAGGAAAATCCCAATGCGCATGTGCGTTGGTTGCAGGGAGATGAAACCGAAGCGGGACTTGCTTCGCGTTGTGCGCACCCCGGAGGATGAGATCACGATCGATTTCACCGGCAAGAAATCAGGCCGCGGCGCTTATGTGTGCGAGGACGAAGCCTGCCTGACACGCGCCATCAAGCAGCGGCAGCTGGAGCGCGCGCTGGAGCGCCCTGTTTCAGAAGAGATCATGGCGCAACTCAAGCGGCAAATCGCCTATGCCGCGCCAAAGCCATCTGCCAATGAGTGAGAAGGTAAGCGGCTTGTTGGGCCTGGCGTTTAAGGCTGGGCATTTGGTGCCAGGGCTTGAAATGGGGCTTAAGCTCATCAGGGAAGGCAAGGCGGCCCTTGCTGTCCTGGACCAAAACGCGGGCGCCAATACACAGAAAAAAGTAAAGGACGCTTGCAATCACTATCAGGTACAGGTTATGCTATTAGATGCGGGAATTTTGGGTCTCGCGTGCGGACGCCCCGGCATGGCGGCCGGCGCCATCAGACCGGGCGGGTTCGCAGAAGCCTTGCGGAAGCTGGCAACACACCCCAAACAGTAAACACTTTGCACAATCGTGCAATGATTTTGGAGGACAAGGGCTTAATGTCAAAAGTCGGTCTCAAAGACACCATCAAGGACCTCAACCAGAAAGCGGGCGTTATCCTCTCTGAGACAGAGCGGGTCAAACGCAATGCTGACATCATTCTGCAAATGCTTAAAACGCAGGAATCTGTTTTTCTCCGCCAGGAGGAAGAGGAGCGCCTGCGCATAAAGCATGAGCAGCACCAGCAGATGCTGCAATCACAAACCAAGGCATGGACAATGCCTGATGATGATGAGCAGGCCATCCTGGATGCTGCGGCAGAACAGATGCAGAGCGCCCCTGCGGCCGAGGCGGAAACAGCCCCTGTGACAGCCGAGATCAAAGAGGAAGCCCCTGTTGTGGTTGAAACCAAGCCGGTTGAGAAACCTGCTGAAGAAACGACACAGCCTGTTGTGAAAACACCGGAAGTGAAGCCGGAGCCTGTTGCGGAACCTGCCAAGGTTCAAGAAAAGGCAGAGGAAAAGGCTGAGGAAGCCCCTGCGATTCAAGGGCACTTTACGCGTGGTCCGGCAGTTCAGCAGCCCGCGGACAGGCCAGCTGGCAGACCGCAGCAGCAATATGGCCGCCCTGCGCCTGGCGCGCAGCAGTACGGGCGTCCAGCGCCCGGTGCCCAGCAATATGGCCGCCCGGCGCCTGGCGCGCAGCAGTATGGCCGCCCGGCTCCCGGTGCCCAGCAGTACGGGCGTCCAGCGCCTGGCGCGCAACAGTACGGCCGTCCAGCCCCCGGCGCGCAGCAGTTTGGCCGGCCAGCTGGCGCAAGGCCGATGCAGCCGCGCGGCGGGATGCCAAAGCCCACGCCGGATGAATTGCTGGTACCCATTGAAAAAGAGCGGGTCAGCAATTATGACCCCAACAAGAAAAACTACTCCCGCAAGCCGGATCCGGAGCATGTGAGCCGTCAACGCAAGCAAAACGCACGCCGCTCCCAGTCGCCCTTCCGCATGGATGATGATGTTGTCCGCGGCGGCAGGCGGTCACCGCGGTCCAAGAAACCGTCCGCGCAGCAGATGATGGCGCCCATCAAGATTGAAAAGGCAACCATGACGCAGGAAACCATCACCGTGAAGGACCTGACTGAGCGCATCGGCAAGCCCGCTGGTGAGATTCTGAAAAAGCTGCTGCTGCTTGGCAATATTGCCACCATCAACAGTGAGTTGGATTTTGATACCGCTTCCCTCGTCGCGTCCGAGTTTGACGTGGAGCTGGTACTGAAACTGGACCGCACAGCGGAGGATCAACTGGTTGAAACCGCGGACATTGAGGACGCGGAGGAAGACCTCAAGCCCCGCCCGCCAGTCATCACCATCATGGGCCATGTTGACCACGGCAAGACCTCCCTGCTGGACTATATCCGGGATGCGCATGTGCGCCGCGGCGAAGCGGGTGGCATTACCCAGCATATCGGTGCTTATACTGTGGAAATGGACGGTCAACCGATTACCTTCCTGGATACCCCGGGTCATGAGGCGTTCACTGCCATGCGCGCCCGCGGCGCCCAGTCCACAGACATCGCGGTGTTGGTTGTAGCTGCGGATGACGGCGTGATGCCGCAGACGGTTGAAGCCATCAACCACGCCAAAGCCGCCAATGTACCAGTAATTGTGGCCATCAACAAGATGGACAAGCCCGAAGCCAACCCCGACCGCATCAAGCAGGATTTGACTGCCCACAACATGGTCAGCGAAGAATGGGGCGGCGATACCATCATGGTGCCCGTTTCCGCCAAAACTGGCGAAGGCGTGGATACCCTGCTTGAAATGATCCTGCTGCAGGCAGAATTGCTGCAGCTGCGCGCCAACCCAGACCGCCTTGCCCGCGGCATCATCATTGAAGCCAAACTGGACAAGACCCGCGGCCCGCTGGCCACTGTGCTTTTGCAAAACGGAACCCTGCGTGTGGGCGACAACATTATCGCGGGCATGGCTTCCGGCCGTGTACGCGCGCTGCTGAATGACAAGGGCGCCAATGTGCGTGAAGCGGGCCCCTCCATGCCGGTTGAAATCTCCGGGTTTGACACTGTGCCCCAGGCAGGGGATGAGATGATTGCCGTGGATGATGACAAGCTGGTGCGCCAGGTTGCCAAGGAGCGCGAGGACCGCTTGAAGGAACAGCGCATCGCGGCGTCCAGCGCGGTCACGCTTGACAACCTCTTCCAGAACATCAAGGAAGGCGAACAGTTGACGCTCAACGTCCTCATCAAGGCGGACGTACAGGGTTCAGCGGAGGCCGTTCGTCAGTCCCTTGAAAAATTGAACAACGAGCATGTCAAAATTAACGTCCTGCACTCCGGTGTTGGCGCCATCACCAAGGATGACGTCAACCTGGCAGCCACCGCGGACGCGACCATCATTGGCTTCAACATCCGTCCGGACAACAATGCCCGCGAAGTGGCAGCCCGGGAAGAGATCGACATCCGCCTGTACCGTGTCATTTACCAGGCCATTGAGGACATCGAGTTGGCCATGAAGGGCATGCTGGCGCCGGAGTTCAAGGAAGTGGTGCTGGGCCATGCGGAAGTGCGCAATGTCTTCAAGGTGACCGGTTCCGGCACAGTTGCCGGCTGTTATGTGACCGACGGCAAGATGATGCGCAACCAATCTGTGCGCCTGCTGCGCGACAATGTGGTCATTTTTGAGGGCAAACTGTCCTCCCTGCGCCGCTTTAAAGATGACGTCCGTGAAGTTGCCAGTGGGTATGAGTGCGGAATCGGCCTTGAAAACTACAACGATATCAAGGTTAAGGACGTCGTGGAATGCTTCATGATGGAAGAGATTGAAAGATAAGGAGTATCCGTGGCTCAGTACAGACAAAACCGCATCGCGGAGGAAATAAAAAAGAACCTGGATAAAATTATCCGGGAAGAGATAAGGGACCCAAGGGTCACAGGTACCTTCAGCATCACGCGCGTGGAACCGACAAAAGACCTGCGCTACGCCAAGGTCTATGTCAGCGCGCTGGAAGAGGACAAGCTGGAGGAAATGGTCAAAGCCTTAAAAGGCGCTGCAGGCCTTCTGCGGCGTGAGTTGGGCCACGCCATCAACCTGAGATTTACCCCCGAGCTTCAATTCATCGCGGATCGCAACATCGCCTATGGCATGCATATCGCCGGCGTACTCAAGCAAGTTCTTGGAGATGAAACGCATGACAAACAGGAAGAATCCCAGTAGCATACAGGACACACTCAAAGCCATCATGGGCGCACAGCGAATCATCCTGTGCGCTCATTTGCAACCCGACGGCGACACGATAGGCTCCCTCCTGGCTATGAAGGCGTTGCTTGAGCGGCTGGGGAAGGAAGTCACGGCAATCTGCCATGATCCTGTGCCCAAAAACCTGCATATCCTCAACGGATGGGAAGCTGTTCAGCTGGCGTCAGAATGCACAATTGATCGCTTTGATCTGTTCTGCGCGCTGGACTGTTCGGATTCAGACCGCCTGGGGGATGCTTTGCCGCTGTTTAACAAGGCACCGCTCAAGATGGTGATTGACCATCACGCGTCCAACACGTTTTATGGTGATATCAATTATGTGGACAGCAAGGTCGCGGCGACGGGCAACCTTGTCTTCCGCCTGTATGAAGCGGCCGAGATGGAAATACCGATTGAGGTGACGCCCTACCTATATGCCGCGTTATCCTCTGATACAGGTAATTTTGCCTTTGGGCAGATGGACGAGGAATTCTTTGTACAAATCAGCAATCTGCTCAAGGCGGGGCTTGATATCACAAGGTATTCCAGGGCGCTGCACTTGATGAAGGAAGTGGACTTTGTGAAGCTTCTGTCCCGCGCGCTTGCCTCACTGAGTTTCATTTGTGACGGCAAGATCAGTTATATGTGCCTGACACAGCAGGATTTCAAGGAGAGCGAGACCGCGCCCGAATCCGCTGAAGGGCTGGTGAATTACGCGCTCAACTTGCCTGGGGTCCAGATGTGTTTTTTGGCGACGGAAACCAGGGAAAACCGTGTCAAATTTAACCTGCGTGCCATTCAACCTCATAACGTGGCAGAAATTGCCACTCATTTTGGCGGCGGCGGGCATGTACTCGCGGCTGGCTGCACCTTGGAAATGCCATTTGAAAAAGCCGTTTCACTCATGAAGGAGCGTATGTCGCAATCAGTATGTTAAGGGATGGTGTCATCAATTTTTATAAACCGCCTGGGATGACCTCCGCGCAGGCGGTTGCTTTTGTGAAGCGGTTGACCGGTAAGAAGGCTGGGCACGCGGGTACGCTGGATCCGGAAGCAGCCGGAGTATTGCCAATCATGATCGGGAAAGCCACCAAGCTCAATGATTACTTGATGGACCGCTCCAAAGTATATCTTGCGGAAGTAGCCTTTGGCGCTGCAACAGATACACAGGATGCGCAGGGCAAGATAATCAAAACTGGATACAACTTCCCTACCAAGGCTGAGGTTGCTAAGGCTTCACAAACATTTATTGGGGAATACATGCAACTGCCGCCTCAGTACTCTGCGCTGAAAATTGATGGTAAAACTGCCTATCAATTGGCCCGTGAAGGAAAGACAGCATCATTGGAAGAGAGGCCCGTTCATTTTCATCAGATTGAAGTGATTGACGAATTGCCGCGGCACGGTTTTTTACTACGCGTTCATTGCAGTAAAGGCACCTATATCAGAACTTTCTGTCATGATCTTGGCGAACAGCTTGGCTGCCCGGCGCACATGAGGTTTTTGCTGCGTGAGGAATCAAGCGGTCTCACACTGAATCACGCCGGAACAATGGACGATTTAAACAAATGGGCAGCGGATGGCTTCACAGAAGACTTTAGTCCGTTTGTGTGTGTTGAAGACGCGCTGGCACAGTTGCCGCGTTTTACCATCCCACATCATTTATTGTTTCCAACGATTAACGGAGTTCCTGTTGCTGCAAAAGACATTGAGGGTGCAGGGGAAATCCCTGACAAAACCAAAGTCTGTTTATATCATGGCGATAACTTGATTGGCATTTATGAACGATACGGAGATGTTTTTAAAGTTAGCGTTATGTTTTATCAAATGTAAATTGAACCTGAAAATATGATATCCTACCACCTTTTACGGGCCAAAGAATGTTTGTCTTTTCTTGACAGTTTGCTGCCTAAAAGGTACTATTTGATTTGAAAAACAAGAGGGGGGACACTTTCTTGGATCAGTTAGGACTCGATAAAATTGAACTGAACAAACCCATTCGGGAAACCACCTATGAGACGTTGAAAAACGCCATCATCATGGGCACGATTCCTGCTGGATCACGCTTGATAGAGACTGTTTACGCAGAAACGCTTCACATTTCCCGCACGCCGCTGCGCGAGGCCTTCCGCAAGCTGGAGCTAGACGGCTTGGTTGAGTATGTGGAGCGCAGGGGTGTCATCGTCCGTGCGTTTACCATTGAGGATATTGAGGAAACCTTCACCATCAGGAATGCGCTGATGATGTTGATTATTCCATCCATTTTTGAAAACCTCAGGCAAGAGCATCTGGACGAGCTGCAGCACATTTTGGACGCGATGGATATCAGCCAGAAGGAAGAGAACGCCGAGGAATTGTCCAAGTACAACCGCGAGTACCACCGCATGATTGAGCAAATTTCTGATAAGAAACGCATTCTGCGCGTGATTGACAGCCAGGAGGAATACATCAACCGTTTCTCCAGAATGGCGATTGAAAGTGTTGTCAGGCGGTCCAACGCCCAGCAGGAGCATCATGAACTGGTGCGCATGCTGCGGGATGGGGAACAGGAAGCATTCGCCAAATTGATGGAAAAACATCTCAACGAAAGCAAGATGGCCTGTCTTGCGACGGCCCCATTGGGTAGAAAAGAAAAGACGGGCAAGGTGTAATGCCAAGGCCTGCACAAAAACAAACATGCGGGCAAGCATGTTTCAATAAATCATCAAATCTTTAGTGAATGACAGGAGGAACCATGAACGACATTCAAATCGCACAGGCCGCCAAACTAAAACCCATCACCGAAATCGCAAAGAAATATAATATTCCGGAAGATGCTTTGATGACCTTTGGCCCAAGCATCGCCAAAGTGAACCCCGTCAGATTACGGGATCTTCCACAAAAAGGCAAGTTGATATTGGTCAGCGCGATCACGCCGACTACAGCGGGTGAAGGGAAGACCACGGTTTCCATCAGCCTGGCTGATGGTTTGACCGCGATTAGCAAAAAAACCATGCTCGCCCTGAGGGAGCCGTCCATGGGTCCAGTCTTTGGCATGAAGGGCGGCGCGACAGGGGGCGGCCGTTCCCAAGTACTCCCGATGGAAAATATCAACCTTCATTTTACGGGTGATTTCCATGCTATTACCTCTGCTAACAACCTGCTGTGCGCGATGGTGGATAACCATATTCAGCAAGGCAATCAGCTCAATATTGATGTGCGCCAGGTGCGCGTGCGCCGCTGCATGGACATGAACGACCGCCAGCTGCGTCATATCGTCGGAGGCCTTGGCGGAACTGGCAACGGAACCCCGCGGGAAGATGGTTTTGATATCACGGCCGCCAGCGAAGTGATGGCGTCCTTCTGCATGGCCAATGATTTGGCAGATCTTAAAAAACGCCTGGGCAACATTGTTGTCGCCCGCAACCGTGACGGCGAGAACGTCACCTGTGCGCAGATTGGCGCCCAGGGCGCCATGGCTGCCATGCTGCGCGATGCCATGATGCCCAACCTGGTGCAGACCATTGACCATACCCCTGCGCTCATCCATGGCGGGCCATTTGCCAACATCGCCCATGGCTGCAACTCCATCGTCGCGACGAAGACAGCCTTGCAGCTGGCTGATTATGTCGTCACCGAAGCCGGCTTTGGCGCGGACCTTGGCGCTGAGAAATTTATTGACATCAAGTGCCGCGCCAGCGGGCTGCGTCCGGATTGCGTGGTGCTGGTTGCCACCATCCGCGCGCTCAAGCACCACGGCGGCGTGCAAAAGGCGGATTTGAACACAGAGAATATCCCGGCGCTTGAAGCAGGGCTTGAAAACTTGCTTGCGCATATCCGCAATGTGCGCACGGTGTGGAACCTGCCGGTCGTCGTCGCGATCAATCACTTCATTTCGGACAGTGAGGCGGAGATTAAAACCCTTCAAGCCGCGATGGACAAGGAAGGTGTGCCCTGCAGCTTCAGCGATGGCTGGGCCAAAGGCGGCGAAGGCGCCAAGGAATTGGCACAAGATGTCGTCGACCTGCTGGCAAAGGAAACCAAACATGAGTTAACCTTTACCTACCCGGACGAGTTATCCCTGTTTGAGAAAATCGAGGCGATCGCAAAGAAGATCTACCACGCGGGCAGCGTGACTTTCTCAGCCCAAGCGAAGAAGATCTTGACCCAGTTAACGGAGGATGGCTTTGGCCATTACCCTGTGTGCATCGCCAAAACACAGTATTCCTTCAGTGATAACCCCAAAGCGCTTGGCGCGCCCAGCGGGTTTGAGTTGACCATCCGTGACGCGCGGCTGTCCGGCGGTGCCGGCTTTGTCGTCGTTTTTGCCGGTGACATCATCGCGATGCCTGGCCTGCCCAAGCAACCCGCGGCACTGAATGTCGATGTGGACGAAAACGGCGTCATCAGCGGGATTTTCTAAGAGACCATGAACGATAAACACAGACAGGTGCTGGACCTGCTCAATGAAGACACGCGCATTCCGCTTGAGCGGATGGCGGTTATGCTGGGCATGGACCTTAAGGAAGTGGCGGAGATCATTGACACGCTTGAAAAAGACCGGGTCATTCTTTGCTACCGCCCTGTGATCAACTGGGATAAAACGGAACGCAAACTGGTTGAGGCGATGATTGAAGTCAAAGTTACGCCGCAGCGTGACTTTGGCTTTGACGCCATCGCCAAACGCATCAACAGTTTTGAGGAAGTACGCAGCCTGTACCTGATGAGCGGGACCTATGACCTGCTCATTCAGGTTACAGCGCCTTCCCTGAAGGAACTGGCCCAGTTTGTATCCGACCGCTTAAGCCCGCTTGAGACCGTAACAGGCACCAGCACCAGTTTTGTGTTAAAGCGCTATAAGCAGGATGGGGTTGTCTTTGATATGCCCGATGAAGACAGGAGGCTGACGATCTCTCCGTGAGCAGCCGATTCATCAACCCCGCCATCAACGCGGTTCCGCCCAGCGCGATCCGGCGTTTCTTTGACATCGCCGCCACCATGAAGGACGCAATTTCATTGGGCGTGGGGGAGCCGGACTTCATCACGCCTTTTCCGGTGCGTAATTCTGCCATTGACAGCCTGCTGGATGGGGAAACGCAGTACACTGCCAACGCGGGCATCCTTCCCTTGAGGGAGGAAATCGCGCGCTATTTATCCGACCGCTTTGATGTATCGTATGACCCTGCAAGCGAGGTGCTTGTAACAGTCGGCGCCAGCGAGGCGATTGATATCGCCTTGCGTTCCCTGGTTCAGCCTGGGGATGAAGTCTTAATCCCCGAACCATGCTACATCAGCTACCAGGCATGCGCCCTGTTTGCGGGCGGAGTGCCGGTTGCGGTTTCAACCAGGGCAGAACACCAGTTTGAGCTGCTGGCAGAAGATCTACAGGCGAAGATCACCCCGCGCAGCCGCGTGCTGATTCTCAGCTACCCCAGCAACCCAACGGGCGCCGTGATGCCGGATCATCAGCTGCAGGCAATCGCGGACCTGGCCATCAAGCATGATCTGTTTGTGATTTGTGATGAGATCTATGCCGAATTATGCTATGAAGGGTTTCACCAGCGATCCATCGCGTCCTTCCCAGGTATGCGGGAGCGGACGATGATTGTGAGCGGCTTTTCCAAAGCGTTCGCGATGACAGGTTTCCGTCTGGGTTACCTTTGTGCACCGCTTGAAGTTGTGAAAGCATGCAGCCGGATTCACCAATACACCATCATGTGCGCAAGCCGGCAAAGCCAGGTTGCGGCCTATCATGCCCTCAAACAGGGGCGGGAGAGCGGCTATGCTGAGGTCCAAAAGATGCGGGAAAGCTATGACCGGCGCCGCAGGCTGATGCTGTCCGCTTTTGAGAACCTTGGCCTTGATTGCTTTGAACCAAAGGGCGCGTTCTATACCTTCCCGTCCATCAAAAAGACGGGTTTGTCAAGCGAAGCATTTTGTGAACGGTTACTAAAGGAGCAACGGGTGGTCTGCGTGCCCGGCAATGCTTTTGGCGCAAGCGGGGAAGGGCATATCCGATGCTGTTACGCGACCGCGACGGACAAGCTGCTTCAAGCCTTTGACCGCATCAAGGTTTTTCTGTCCACCCTATAGGAGATTTCTTGTGATGAAAAAATGGATTGTCATTCTCTTGGCGCTGTGCATCTGTTGTACCGCGCAAATAGCAGGTGTATTCGCGGATGAGGAGGTATCCCTTGTGGATCTTGATCCCAATCCGACCACAACACCGGCACCCCAGGAGGGTGGTGAAGCACAACAGCCTGGTGAGGAACCCGCACCCAGCGTCCCGCCGGAGCGGGTGTTCAAGGATGGCACCGTTCAATTGGTGATTACCGCCGCCGGCGACATGACCATCGGCGGGGATGTACGCAAGCGCGGGGATTCCTTGTTTACGCGTGAACTAAAGCGGCAGGATGGGGATATCCACTTCCTCATGAGGAATGTGCGTGAAATCTTTGAATCCGATGACATGTCCATTGTCAATTTTGAAGGCACGCTGACCACCGCGCCAGTCTATAAGACCAACAACCAGTTTGTGTTTTCAGCTCCGCCTGAGTATGTGGAGATTTTAAAGCAAGGCAGCATCGAAGCTGTCGCGCTGGAAAACAACCACGTGTTTGACCATGGCCAGGCGGGCCTTGATGAAACCAAGGCAACGCTTGAGCAGGCTGGCATTGTGTGGAGCGATTCCCAGCATGTCGGCGTATATACTGTCAACAATGTAAGCATTGCCATGCTCACCTACCAGCAATACCGCGACAAAGTGGAGGAGTTGCTGGTGAAGGTGCCGCAGGACGTTCAAAATGCCAAGGCGCTGTATGATGTGGTGATTGTCAGTTTCCACTGGGGACAGGAGCTGGACTATAAACCCAACAAAAACCAGATCAATTTAGGCCGCGCGACGATTGACGCGGGGGCAGACCTGGTACTGGGGCATCACAGCCACCGCATCAACCCCATTGAGAAATACAAGGACAGGTATATCGTCTACTCCCTGGGCAATTTTAGTTTTGCCGGCAACAATAAACCAAGCGATATGAGCACCTTTTTATTCCAGGTGCGCTTGAATGTCAAGGGCGATACGGTGGAGACGGCGGGTTTCCGGATTATTCCCAGCCGCATTTCCTCCAAATCCGACTATAATGATTTTGCGCCCACCCCTTTTACAGACCAGCGTCTGATTGATAACGTAGTCAATATGTTGCTGAAAAACAGCAAAGGGCTGGAGTACGCGGTGGATTACTACCCTGTGGATTGGGACTGATATGCGCGCGAAAATTCTATTTCTGGCCGAAAAACCAGTCTTGCGTGAAGGCTTGCGCCTGGCTCAGGAGATGCTGAGCGAGATGGCTGTCGCTTTCTCGCACAGTTTTATCATGCGTGAGCACCTGATGGACAGGGAGTTCTCACCACAGGAATTACGGGACTTATCCAGCGATCATGACGCGGTGGTCCTGGCTGGCAGTCAGGAATTTTCTGATAAAGCAGCCAAGGCGCTGTCCTGTTTCGCCGGTATGAGTGCATTTAATCGTGCTGATACAGTGAGTGAATTAAGCCGTTTAAAAGAAGGAAGCATCCCATCGGCTGACTTTATCTGGCCCTTAGCGGGGGATACCGCCATCATCAGCAAAACGGCTGTCACAGCCTGCGCGCATGCCAAGAAACTGCGCAAAAACGTTGTGCTGTCCCTCAACGAAGGAACACAGGAATGGGTGGACCCGCTGAACAAGGCTGCCATGTACGCCGCCCTGCCCGCTCCAGCCATCCTGCCTCTTCACGAGGCTATGGACACGCTGTTATTTCAGCAGGACAGGCCATCTGTAGTTCTTGCGAATTCCGATGAAAAAAACATGTTAAGCAGTCTGATGCGTTTTTTGACGGGCACAGAGCTGCTGCAGCACACCAGCTATTATTCCGATCACATCAAACTTCACAGCGTCATTCCGCCTGCGGGACAACAGGGGTTCCCGCTGTTTTCCGCGCTGTATGCCGCGGCAAGCGCGGTCCGGGAATCCCTGCTTCTGGAAAAAGAGGCAGACTGTCTGGACACCGCGATTGCCAATGTGCTGGCTTCTAGCTGGCGTACACCGGAGTTTGGGGTATGGCCCAAAACCATCTCCCATGAAGAGGCGCTGCGCCTGATTGTGGAGCAGGTGCACCTGGCCGGCGAGTTGATGGAAAATTTCAACTAACAGAACAACACCAAAAAGGCAGTGGGACGAAATCGCTCACTGCCTTTTGTGACGGTATGAATTATTATTGGCCTCGTGTGGAGCGTGCCAAAGGTTCCGCGCCCTTTGTCATCTTCACGCTGCGGTCGTTTAAGACCCACAGGGCTTCTACGCCAGGCAGGGATTCGACAAAGGCGTAGCCTTCCTCAAATGGCATCAGGAACACAGCGGTTGACAGCAAATCAGCGATGCCGGAGTCCTGTGTGATAATGGTTACAGACCGCATGTGAGCGGGCGGCATCAGCGTCTCAGAGGAGATCAAGTGATGGTAGCGGACGCCGTCCACCATGTAGTACCGCTGATAATCCCCGCTGGTGACAAAGGACATATCGGCCAGATACAGCACATCCATGATGTCGTTCCCACCGGGCAGTACCAGGGCAGCATCCGGGTCCTGAATGCCAATACCCCAGGCATCCCGTCCATCAAGCGGCGGATGTCCCGTGCGCACATTGCCGCCAGCGTTGATGATAAAGCTGGTCATGGGGGAGCTGAGCAAATACTGGGCGACCAATTCCGTCGCGTATCCCTTGGCAACCGCGCCCAGGTCCAACTTCAGCATGGGATCCGCATAAAACACGGTTTGTTCGCTTGCATCCAGAACCACATCATCAAAATTGGTGTGTTTTGCCGCTTCCTGTAAACGCTCCATCTCTGGTACACGCGCTTGATCAGGGTGTAATTCCGCGTTGTCACGCTCGTCATGCCACAGGGCCAGCACAGCGCCCAGCGCTACATTAACCTGGCCTTTTGTATCGGGCTGATGCGTCTTGCACCAATTGAGCAGGTCAAACAATTCCTTGGGCACTTTGACTGGCGCTTTGGCTGCATTGTTGTTCAGGTAGTACAAGTTGTTAAGGCCTTCATAAGGATAATACTGGTTGAACTGCCGGTGGTACTCATGAAACATCTGCTCGGCTGTGGCTGTCACATCATCAAAAACAGATTTGCTTTCCGCAAACCCGATGATGGTGATGGCTGTATCAAAGGTGCCAAAAAACATGTAGGAAAACTTGGTCATCTCAGCTGCTTGTTCGTTTGCGGCAACAGGCAAAACAGCTGTGGTGATGCACAAAAGCAGTGCGACCGCGTACCAAAGGACACGTTTTTTCATCAGTTTACTCCGAATAACCAAGCGTTTTTAAGTCGTTGTTGGAGTTGCGCCAATCCGGCCGCACCTTCACCCATAACTTGAGCATAATCTGCGTTTGCAATAGGGCTTCAATCTGCGCCCGGGCCTGGCTGCCAATCTTACCCAGCATCGCGCCTTGTTTACCGATAATGATGCCCTTGTGCGAGGCACGCTCACAATAGATATCCGCGAAAATTTCTGTCAGTGTAGGGCTGAGCTCCTTCATGGAGCGGATTTCCACCCCGATGCCGTGGGGGATTTCCTCCTGCAGCAAAAAGAGTGCGCGCTCCCGGATCAACTCCGCAATGATCTGCCGCTCACTCTGCGTGGTCCATTGATCGGCTGGATAGTAGCGCGGCCCCTCCTTCAGATGGGACAGCACGCAGGCCATCAGCTTATCGACGCCTTCGCCAGTTTTCGCGGACATGGGGAGGATTTCATCAAACCCGTCCTCCGCGTATTCGGCGATGATGGGCAGCAGCTCCTGGGGATGGACCAGGTCAATCTTGTTGAGCACAAGAAACTTTGGAATGCTGTGCTTTGCCAGCTCCCGGATGGTTTGGCGCTCCTGCGGGTCTTTTCTGGAGACATCCGCGATGACAATCAGGGCATCAATGGCCTGCAAAGCGTCCTGCACCGTCTTATCCATGTATTCGCCCAGTTTGGTGCGTGGTTTATGGATGCCCGGGGTATCCACGAAGACCACCTGGTGGTGCTCCCCGTTATGAATGCCGATGATCTGGTTGCGCGTGGTTTGCGGCTTGGGGGTGGTAATGGCCACTTTCTCGCCGATGAGCGCGTTAAGCAGGGTGGATTTGCCCACATTGGGACGTCCCACGATGCTTACAAAACCGGACCGGAAAATATCTGTATCAGCCATGCTGATCCTCCTCAAAACCTAAAAACCCATGCGGAAGCAAAGCATCCAGGGTTGTTTTCTCTACATTATTTTCGCCCCAGGTAATCAAGACACGCATCTTGGGGGCAAACTCCGTCATCACCTGACGGCAGGCGCCGCAGGGCCAGGGTGCGGTTTGATCCGCGGCGATGGCGACCGCTTCAAATGTTTTGTTGCCCTCGCTGATGGCCTTAAACACTGCTGTGCGCTCCGCGCAGTTGGTTAAGCCATAGGAAGCATTCTCCACATTGCAGCCGGTATACAATGTGCCGTCAGTACACAGCAGCGCCGCGCCTACCTTGTAATGGGAGTAGGGGGTATGGGCAAAGGCACGGGCTTCCCGCGCGGCCTGCAACAATTCTTCATCGCTGACCTTGGTTTCAAAGGCCATTTGAAGCGCTTTTTCTTCCTGATTCCGCATGGTCGTTTTGTCCTCCTTGTTGATGTGATCATACCCAAGCAGATGGAACATGCCGTGGACAAACAAATAGGTCATCTCCCGGAACAGGGCATGTTGGTAGTCGGTTGCCTGTTTGCTTGCCTGATGCACATTGATGATGATGTCACCAAGAAAAAACGCACCGGTTTCACTGTCCCAAGCCTGCTGTGTTTTTTCGTCCTGCTCATGAAACAAGGCATCCGGTGTCACCGGCAGGCTGGGGAAACTAAGCACATCCGTCACTTTATCCGTATTGCGCCATGTTTTATTGATATGCCTGATGCCAGAATCATCCGCCAGCGTCAGGCTCAAGCTGCAGGGGCTTGATATATTCATGACGCGCAGGCAGGCTTCAGCGGCCCTGTAAAACACGCTGTCAGGAAGCGCCAGGTGTACCTGGCGGTCAATCTCAAGCAGGATCATTCGCCCTCTTTGTCCAGGGTAGTTGTCGTCTTAATATTCTCCGCTGGCGTATCCGCAGGCGGCTGGGCAGGGGTATCTGCCTCCGGCTTGCTGGCCAACTGCGGAATGGGGGTGTCCGTCGGCAGCGGTACAGTTGCTTTTATGGCTTTATTCTTAGTTGTGGTGCGCAATTGCTGCAGGTGCGCCATCAGCCGCTCACCAGGCGGCAATTTGTCAATCTCTTTGGGGTACTCAATCCGCTCGTGAAACACGCCATAGATCACTGACGCGCAGCTGTCACGCACCTGGGTTAACTGACGGAGGGTCAAGGGCGCGTTTACCATCATGCCGCTTTGCACCTTCTTTTGGATCAATTCTTCAATAAATGCGACAATCTCATCCGGTGTGGGGTTGGTCAAGGTACGCACCGCGGCTTCAATGGTATCGCACAGCATGATGAGCGCGCCTTCCGCTGTTTGCGGCGGAACGCCAGGATAGCGGTAATCGGCTTCATCAACCGGTTTGCCATCCGCTTCCTGGAGCGCTTTGTGATAAAAGAAGGATACCAAGGCGCCGCCGTGATGCTCGGCAATGATCTGCTGGATTTCATAGGGCAGGCGGTGCTGCTTGGCCAGCGCGATGCCTTCCCGCACGTGGGAGACGATGATGGCGGCAGATACCTGGGGGCTTGTCGTATCATGCACATTGCCGCTGCCAATCTGGTTTTCCTTGAAATAAAGCGGCCGGCGCAGTTTGCCGATGTCATGGAAGTAGGCGCCAGCCCGCGCCAGCAAAGGGTTCGCGCCGATTGCTTCGGCCGCGGTCTCGGCAAGGTTGGCGATGATGATGCTGTGGTGATAGGTGCCGGGGGCTTCCATCAGCAGCCTGCGCATCAGTGGATGGTTGGGGTTTGTCAGGTCCAACAGGCGCATGGGAGTCGGCAAATTGAACAATGATTCGGCAGCTGGCTGCAGTGACAAACACAAAAGCGAACTGATGGCGGTACCAGCCAGGGCAAACAAAGCCTTGTTGACGGTAGCGCCCATGCTGACGCTGGTCATCATGCCAATCGCCAGCACAATCAGGAAGCTGAATACGCTGGCGATGCCGCCGGCAAACAGGATATAGGAGCGTTGATAGCGTTTGTGAAGCAGGATTGTTGTCAATGTTCCGGCAAAAATGGTCATCACAAACAGATTTACCATGTCCGGGCTTGCGGCGCCCATTCCGCTGGTGAGCATTAAAGGAGCAATAAGGGTTGTCGCCGTCCCCAAAATCAACGCGGGAACAGCGCCCAATGTAACCGTAAGCAACATAAAGGGCAAAAGCAGACTGGCCAGGTAGATGGCGTCAATGGACTTGGCAACCAGGCTCAACAGAAGGGTCAATACTGCGGTGATATAGACAATCAGCAGGCGCTTGATGTCCTGGAAAACAGACTTACAAAAGACTGACAGGAAGACAGCTAACAGCAGCAAAATGAAAGAGACGATCAAAACAGCACCAATGTACATTGTGTAATCAATGGTGGTGTTGCTGAGCAAGCCCAGGCTGTTGAGCATTTCAATTTGGTTTTCCCGGACGCGGCCCTCACCAGCGACCACGATGTTCTGCCCTTGCTGATAAACGACAGGCTCAACCGCCTCCCAGGCAGCCTGGCGGGCAGCCTCCGTCGCGTCTTCATCCACCACCATGTTGGGCTGTATAATGGCGCGCAACAGAGGAAGGACCACGTTTTGCAGCAGGTTCACATTGGTTTTAAACCCCACAATCTGCATGATAGAGGTAATGGTGATTGATTCCTGGCTTTGGGTGACGTTGCCCTGCATGGTATTGCGAATAGCAGGGTTAAGCGAGGCATACATCTCATCAAACTGGTCTTCCGGTGTGTTCATCAGGGTAGCGATTTGGAAGTCCTTCATGGGCACCAGATTGAGAATATTATGCGCTGCCTGGAATTCTTCTTCCGTGTACACTCTGTTGGGGCCATAGTCCGGCAGCGACTGCGCGAACTGGCGCACCGCCAGCATCTGGGCATAGACAGAGTCCAGATTCAGCATCACCTTGTCAGCGACACCTTCTTGAAAATGATAAATCGGTGTGACCGCGTTAGCAGCCTGCTCACGGTTGCGCAGGGTTGTTACTTCGTCTACGACGTCCTTGTTGGCGGCGATGGTTTGGTTGGGCACCATACCAACGGACAGGTTGTAGCGCTTTGGGGTGACTGTTACCAAAAAAATCAGCAGACACAGGAGTGAGCCAATCCCAATAATCAGCCCCTGATGGAAGGATTTGGCGTAGATAAAACGCCACCAGCCATCGGCTGTTTTATTTGGCTTATTGTCCAGCTTGCTGGGGGGTAATTCATGCATGATTGTTTTTCCTTGCTTCGTACTTGTCATAGGCGTTCACAATCCGGCCGACCAGGTCGTTGCGCACCACGTCGTCACTGCTTAACCGGACAATGCTGATGCCTTCAATATCCTGCAGCACATCAAGCGCGACCAGTAGGCCGGAGCGCTTGAGCGCGGGAAGGTCAATCTGGGACGGGTCGCCTGTGACCACGCACTTGGCGTTGCGGCCCATGCGTGTCAAAAACATTTTCATTTGCTCCGGGGTGGTGTTTTGTGCTTCATCCAGGATGATAAACGCGTCGTTTAAGGTGCGCCCGCGCATAAAGGCAAGCGGCGCAACCTCAATCGTTCCGCGTTCCAGCATCCGCTGGTAGGCTTCAATACCCACAATGTCATACAGGGCGTCATACAGCGGGCGCAGGTAGGGGTCCACCTTCTGCACCATATCGCCAGGTAAAAAACCAAGCTTTTCGCCAGCTTCCACAGCGGGACGGGTCAGGATGATCCGTTCAATTTCCTTATTGCGGTAGGCAACCGCGGCCAGGGCGATGGCCAGGAAGGTTTTGCCCGTGCCGGCAGGGCCGACTGCCAGGGTTAATCCGGAAGTACGCATGGCCTGCACATACAGGCGCTGGCCTTCCGTTTTGCTGACAATTCGCTTGCCGCGGTGGGTATAGGCAACAGTATTTTTATTGCGGCTTTCCGCGCTTTCCACCTTGTCCAGACGGTTTTGCTGGGCCAATGAAATCAGATATCGAACTCTGGATTCATCAACGTGTTCGCCCGCGTCCAGGTGGGCCAAGAGCTCTGTAATCACCTGCTCCGCCATCTGTGTGTTGGTTTCCTCGCCGGTTACATGCAGCGCGCTGTTGCGCAAATGAATAGAGACATGAAGGCTGTCTTCCAACAGTTGAATGTTGCGGTCGTTCAGCCCAAACAGGGCAACACATGAGTCAAACGCATCAAGTGGAATTGACAAACGAATGCGTACTCCTTCCAAACTAAGATCTGTTAAGGAGTATACCTTAACTATTATATGATACACAAAAACCTGTTTTCAGGCAAGAAAACGGGTTTCGGGGCGTGTCTGCAATCACCCTATCATCAGGGCAGATCTGATTTTGCGGTTTGAAAAAAATTGCTTGCAGATTAAGAATCCTTGTGTTAGAATCAACTCTGCTAAATCGGCAAGGCAGGAGGTGAAGTAAGTTGGCAAACATCCGTTCATCGGAAAAACGCGTTCAGGTTAACAAGAAGAAGAACTTGCGCAACCGCAAGATTAAAACAGGGGTCAAAACCGCTGTGAAGAAATATACCCTGGCGCTCAACACCGATCTGACTGCCGCGCAGGCTGAGTTGAAGAACGCATCCAGCGCATTGGATCGCGCAGTGGCAAAAGGCGTTATGCATAAAAACACTGCTAACCGGAAAAAGGCGCGTATGGCCATCGCCTTGAACAAGACGCAGGCCTGATGGATTCTTACAAATTGCCGCAAAAGCGGCTTTTTTTGTTATTGGAGAGTAAATTGTGAATAATGATGTTCCAAACGTGTATGAGGCAGAAGCGCTGCTTGCCTGGGCTGGGGAACAAAACCCCGGCTTATGGGTATCACATGTTAAAACAGCCGCGCGTGCAGCAGGCACTATCGCAAAACATTGCGGTATGGACGAACACCGGTGCTATGCCATGGGACTGATGCATGATATTGGGCGGTACGAGGGCAAAAACGCGCTGCGCCATGCCATTGCCGGGTATGATCTGATGATGTCAAAAGGATGGGGGAAAGCAGCCGCTGTTTGCCTGACCCATTCCTTTCCGCTTGCGGACATCAAGGCCTATATCGGCAAAAATGATTGCAGTAAAACAGATACCCAGCGGATTATTCACCTGCTGGGTGAGATTGAATATGACGATGAAATCCGGCTGATTCAGCTATGTGACGCCATCTCCCTGCCCAATCATGTAACGGTGATGGAGAAAAGGCTGATTGAGGTTGCCATCAGACACGGTGTTGAATCGACTGTCATTCAAAAATGGCGGCGGTTTCTTGAACTAAAGGATTTGTTTGATAAGAAATGCGGCCAGAATATTTACAGCTTCTTTCAAGTGGAAATAAGCGCGAATTTATTTAGTAATCCGCCATTGCAGTAGCGATCCGCGCGGCCAAAGCCACATTATTAAACACCAACTGAATATTCGACTTCAGCGAGTCCCCGCCAGTAAGGTCCACAACACGGGCCAGCAGGAAAGGTGTGACATCCTTGCCCTTGACGCCCTGTTCATCCGCTTCTGTCAGCGCCTGGCTGATAGCGTGGTTGATGCGCTGTGCCGGCATCGCGTATTGCTGTGGGATGGGGTTGGTAATCAGCATCCCGCCAGGGTAGGCAAGCGCTTGCTGCGCCTGGATCATCCGCGCGATCTCTTCCACTGAATTGGCCCGAATCGGCACCTTGAAATCACTTTCATTGGTGTAAAAGGCGGGCAGTACATCTGTTTTGTAGCCGACAACAGGGATACCCTTTGTTTCCAGATATTCAAGTGTGAGTCCCAGATCCAGAATGCTCTTGGCGCCCGCGCATACCACAGCGACGGGTGTAGTGGCCAATTCTTCCAGATCAGCGGAGATGTCCATGGAAGTCTCAGCGCCTCTGTGTACACCGCCTACACCGCCTGTCGCGAAGATACCAATGCCGGCCATGTGCGCGATGATCATCGTAGCAGCTACTGTGGTCGCGCCATCCTGCTTAGTCGCAATCAAATACGGCAAATCCCTGCGGCTGGCTTTGCGCATGGCGGCACCGGTTTTACCCAGGTACTCTATTTGATCCCTCGTAAGCCCAGCGCATAGCTTGCCGCCAATCACCGCGATGGTTGCGGGTTGCGCTCCATGCTCACGGGCAACCGCTTCGCAAGCAAGCGCTGTCTCCACATTTTGCGGATAGGGCATGCCATGGCTGATAATTGTGCTTTCAAGCGCGATGACGGGCTGTTTGCTGTCAAGCGCTGCTTTAACCTGGTCGGAAATCTCTAAAAACTGGTTCATAAACACCTCAATGCTCAATCAACTTTTCTTGTGGATTCAAGAAAAATGGCAGATGCCTGAA
>DUQZ01000030.1 GCA_012837525.1 Clostridiales bacterium
CGGGGGAGGGCTTTTTGAAAAAAGCCCTCCCCTGAACCCCCTTCTAAAAACTTTAGAATTGAGTATATTCCAAAGTTTTGTGGGAGAGTCTGAGAGGGAACTTTTTCAAAAGTTCCCTCTCAGTTTTTAAGGTATTCTATTCCTTACTTCGCGATCGTCAGCTCAACGGGCAGTTTCTTGTCCAGGCTGTTGCGCAGGGCGCCCAGCAGGTTGCCGTGGCTGTCGTTGAGGGACATGGTGGCGCCGGTGGTGACGTCGGCCAGCAGGGCCTTGTCCTCATCAGACAGGGCGTCGTACTTGGCCTTGTCTTCCTCGTTGGTGCTGCCGTCCTTGAGCGGGCGGCCGTTGCGGGAGGAGAAGACGCGGGCGAAGAGCTCATCCAGCTCATCCAGGGTCTTGCCGGCAAAGAAGGCCTGGTAGGCGTCCATTTCGGAGGCCCAGGTGCCGGAGTTCATCTTGTAGCTGTTGCCGCGCTCGCGCTTGGTCTGCCAGCCGGCGATCTCGGCCTGGAAGCCGTCGTTGTTGGTGACCAGCTTTCCGTCCACGATTTCGTCGTGGTTGAAGTCATAGTTGTAGCCGCCCTGGCCGGGGAAGCCGCTGAAATGGGGCATGCCCGCGCCGTCGTAGTTGGGGGTGGCCACTTCAATCTGGTCCATGACGGACTGGACAATCTTGCCGTCCGCGTCAAAGAGGGTGAGCGCGATGACCTGGTTGATGGAGTAGACCTGGGTGTCGGTGTTGTCCTTACCCGGGCCGATGCGGCCGGAGAAATCAAAGCCCAGGCCCAGGCTGGCAGCGGAGGCTGCGACAGGCTGGCGGTTCTCATAGGCGGCCTTGAGGGCGGCCAGGAGGTTGCCGTGGCTGTCGTTTAAGGACATGGTGGCGCCGGTGGTGACGTCAGCCAAGAGCTTTTTGTCCTCATCAGAGAGGGCGTCGTACTTGGCTTTGTCTTCCTCGTTGGTGCTGCCGTCTTTCAGCGGGCGGCCGTTGCGGGAGGAGAAGACGCGCTCAAACAGCTCTTCCAATTCCGCCACGGTTTTGCCCACAAAGAAGGCTTCATAGGCGTCCATCTGGCTCTCCCAGGTGCCGGAGTTCATCTTGTAGGCGCTGCCGCGCTCGCGCTTGGTCTGCCAGCCGGCAATGTCGGCCTGGAAGCCGTCGTTGTCGGTTTCCATCACGCCGTCAATCTTGCCGTCGTGGTCTTCGTCATACAGGTAGGGCAACTGGCCGGGGAAGCCGGCGAAATGGGGCATGCCGTCGCCGTCATAGTTGGGGCTGGCCACTTCCAGCTGGTCCAGCTTGGCGTAGAGGATCTTGCCGTCCGCGTCAAAGAGCACACCGGCAAAGACCTGGTTGATGGAGTAGACCTGCACGTCCTTGTCATCCTTGCCCGGGCCAATGCGGCCGGAGTTGTGCACGCCCAGGCCGATGAAGGCCTCGGCCGCTTCGATGACGACAGGCTCCTTGGCCTCTTCCTCGGCAGCGCCGGGGGCGGCGCCCGCTTTTTCAAGCGCGTCCTTCACAGCGGCGATGATGCCCTTACTGGTCCAAGTGGCGCCGGCAGCGACGTCCACATCGGGGGTGTTGTTTTCAACAATCGCGGCGGGGATCTGCTCCAGCGCGGGGTCCGCGATGCCGTCGGATTCGGCGTGGCTGTCTACCACAACGGCGGTGATTTTGCCATTGTCCAGGGTGACGGTGACCTTGATTTTCTCTTCACTGCTGAAGCCCTCGGCTTCACCGGTGAAGGTGCCGGACACGCCGCCAGCGGGCGCGTCGCCTGCGGGCACAGTGGTCTCAAGCGCGTCCTTCACAGCGGCGATGATGCCTTTGGAGGTCCAAGTGGCGCCAGCAGCGACATCCACATCGGGGGTGTTGTTTTCAACAATCGCGGCGGGGATCTGCTCCAGCGCGGGGTCCGCGATGCCGTCGGATTCGGCGTGGCTGTCTACCACAACGGCGGTAATTTTGCCGTTATCCAGGGTGACGGTGACTTTGATCTTCTCTTCACTGCTGAAGCCCTCGGCCTCGCCCGTGAAGGTGCCGGATACGCCTGCCCAGGCGGCGGGTTCTTCGGCCGCGGGCGCCTCGGTTGCTTCCGCTGCGGGGGCTTCTGTCGCTTCCTCAGCAGGGGCTTCCGTGGCGGGTTCTGCCTTGATGCCGGCGGATTCCAGCGCGGCCGCGACGGCAGCCATGATGCCCTTAGAAGTCCAGGTGGCGCCGGCAGCGACGTCTACTTCAGCGCTGTTTTTCTCAACGATGGCAGCGGGGATCTGCTCCAGCGCCGGGTCGGCGATGCCGTCGGATTCGGCATGGCTGTCCACCTTCACATCGGTGATTTTGCCATTGTCCAGGGTGACAGTGACTTTGATTTTCTCTTCACTGCTAAAGCCCTCGCCCTCGCCGGTGAAGCTGCCGCTGACGCTGTCCGCGGCCGGTTCTTCCGTGACGCCGGCTTTCTCAAGCGCGTCCTTGACAGCGGCGATGATGCCCTTAGAAGTCCAGGTAGCGCCGGCGGCGACGTCCACATCTGCGCTGTTTTTCTCAACGATGGCGGCGGGGATCTGCTCAAGCGCCGGGTCTGCGATGCCGTCGGATTCCGCATGGCTGTCCACCTTCACATCGGTGATCTTGCCGTCTTCCAGGGTGATGGTGACTTTGATCTTTTCTTCGCTGCTGAAGCCTTCACCTTCGCCGGTGAAGCTGCCGCTTGCGGCAAAAGCAGAGGCGGCGCCCAGCATTAAGGCCAGGCACAACAGGAGCGAGAGGGTCTTTTTGAACATACATTTTCCTCCTTGCAAGATATACTGAACTACGCCCTTTAGTATACGGATTTTTGCATATGTTTTCAAGCCGTCCGCCCCGGCTTTACAATCGCGGTCAACATAAAAAGAGGGCCTCGCCCTCTTTGTACAAAACAGTGTATATTGATGTAAATGCTTGCCTATTCGTCCTGCATCAGAGTATCCGGGATGTCCGTCAGCCTGGTGAAGAAGAAGTCGGCGTCGTCCTCGCTGTAAAAGCGGTCCGGGTCAAACAGCGCGCCCGCGATGCCCGCGTTTTTGCCGGCGTTCACGTCAATGATGCGGTCGCCGATCATGATGCACTCACTGCGGTCCAGGTAGTGCTGGTCAATCAGCCAGTTGAGGGCGTCCGGGGCCGGTTTGCTGGGGAAATCCGCCTCATCGGTGATGAAATCGCGGAAATACTGCTCCAGATTATCCCGGCTGAGGGCATCCAGCGCTGTCTTGTCCCGGTGGGTGTACAGGTAGTTGAAGCCTCCCTTATCGACGATGGCTTTCAAGGTTTCCTCACACCCGGGGAAGGGCTGCATGCTCTCTGGCCCCTCGTCCTCCGCGTGCGCGAAGTAGCGGGACAGCAATTCGTCCGCCCGCTCGGCGCCCGCGATCACTTCACAGGCGCCGCGCAGGGTGGTTTTGGCCAGGGCTTTGACGTTGAGCCCTTCATCCGACAGGCCCATCTCATCCATCGCCTTTTTCACGGCGCGGACAATCCGGTCGTAGGTGTCATACAGGGTGCCGTCAAAATCCCAGATAAAGCAACGGTAATCGTTCATTGGTCTTTGGTTTGTTCCTTATGCTTTCAGTTCGCTGGTGCAGTGCGGGCAGCGGGTCGCGTCATCGGCCACTTCCATGCGGCAGAAATCGCACAGGCGGGGATCCGGCGCGGGGGCGGGCTCTTCCTTCTTGCGGAAGCTGTTGATGCCCTTCACCAGGAGGAAAATGCAGGCGGCGATGATCAAAAAGTCGATCACGCTCTGGATGAACATGCCGTAGTTGAGGGTGGCGACACCCGCTTCCTTGGCCGCGTCCACCGTGGTGAACACCTGGTCCGTCTTGCCCAGCGTGATGAAGAGGTTGTTGACATTCTGGCCGCCGGTGATCAGACCGATGACGGGCATGAGCACATCATTCACCAGGCTGGACACGATTTTGCCAAAGGCGCCGCCGATGATGACACCGACTGCCAGGTCCAGCACATTGCCGCGCATGATGAACTCTTTAAATTCCTTGCCGATTTTGCTCATGGGTGGATCCTCGCTTTCTATTTAAAGATGGCTTATCTTAGCACAGTCGCTCCCCATACTACAAGCGTTTCCTTGCATTTTGGGCGTTTTTGGGCAGGAGGCAGCAAACCGGGGGGCCGGCGCCCCTTGTCATCACCCCCCGCATCCTTTATAATAGGCGCGGATAATTATAAAAGGAGGTCTTCTTGATGAAGAAAATTCTGGTATTCGCGCTGGCGTTTGCCCTGCTGCTGTCTGTAGTTGGCGGGACGCTCGCGCAAAACAAGGACTATTCCGGCTACACCATACGCATCTACTCCAACTCCAACTCCACCGAGCGCACCACCTGGCTTAAAAACGCCGCCAAGGCCGCCGGTTTCACCATTTCCATTGATGACACCACCGTGGTCACCGGCGACGTGGGCGCCATCCAGGCCGCCAATGAGAACAAGGACGGCGACATCCTCTTTGGCCTCAACGAAACCCGCTGGAGCCAGGTGGTGGACGGCACCTATGAAAACCTCAAGCTGGTGGACTGGACGCCTTCCTGGGCGGACGAGGTGGGCGAATACGCCTATCCCGGCAAGGCCTACGGCCTGGTCATCCAGAACATCCTGATGCTCTACCGCACGGATGAGCTGGGCACCAACGGGAAGGAGCTCAAGTTCAAGCACTGGGCCGATTTGGTGGATACCGATTACACCTGGTACCGCCAGGGCCGCGTGGGCGGCACCACCAACTCCAACATCAACAACTCCCTGCTGTACGCCTTTGTGGATCCGGCTTCCCCAGCTGGCGGCATTTCCATTGACGGCTGGAAGATGCTGTGGAAATACTGCGAAAACGGCGTTTTCACCGGCGATTCCTACGGCTTTGATCCGCTCAACCGCGGCGATGTGCAGGTAGGTACCTTCTACTCCTCCTCCCTCTACGGCAAGATTGACGCCGCGGCGGACAGCTCCAAAAACCCGCTGCTGGGCACCATGAAGCCCGAAAACTGGGCGCTGGTTGACATTGAGGACGGCACCTACTACATCGCGGAATACCTGGGTATCTTAGACCGCCCCGGCCGCACCGCGGAGCAGACCGAAGCCGTCACCGCCTTTGCCGAGTGGTTTGGCTCTGCCGAGGTACAGGCCAATTGGGGTGAGGAGTTTGACTCCTATCCCTGCAACGAGAAGGCCGTTGCCATGCTGTATCCGGACGGCAAGCCCCCGATTTATAAGCTGAAGAACTTCGCCCTGCAAAAGATTGAGGGCACGGACATGATCTACGCCGAGTACGTGGCCGAGCACGCCAGCGAGTGGACCAACATCATGACCAACCTGGGCTTCTTCTGGGCAGACGCTGCCAGTGCCGTCAAGGAGCCCGACTGGGATACCCTGGACTGGGCCACGCTCACCCAAAGCAAGTAATACCAAGCACACACACCGTTTGGCGGACCGTCTGACCGGTCCGCCAAACCCTATCATGGAGGAAGCCTATGATCCGCCTGGAAGACATCACCGTCAAATTCAACGAGTTTACCGCGCTGGACACCATCAATGTGCAGGTGAACGAAGGGGAGTTCTTTACCTTCTTAGGCCCGTCCGGCTGCGGCAAGACCACCACCCTGCGGGTCATCGCGGGCTTTATTCAGCCGGCAGCCGGCCGCGTGTATGTGCGCGGGGAGGACATTACCCACGTCCCCATTGAGGAGCGCAACATCGGCATCGTCTTCCAGTCCTACGCCCTCTTCCCTACCATGACGGTGCGGGACAACATCGCCTTTGGCCTGAAGATCAAAAAGATGAAGGCGGGGGAGATCGCGCAGAAGGTGGCGGAGATCGCGCGCAAGGTGGATCTGTCGGATGAGCAGTTGGGCAAGGCGGTGTCCCAGCTTTCCGGCGGCCAGCAGCAGCGCGTGGCCATCGCCCGGGCGCTGGTGACGGAGCCCGCCATCATCTGCATGGACGAGCCGCTGTCCAACCTGGACGCCAAGCTGCGGGTGCAATTGCGCAACGAGCTCAAAAGCATGCAGCAAAACTTTGGCATCACCACCATCTACGTCACCCACGACCAGGAGGAGGCGCTCACGCTGTCAGACCGCATTGCCGTGTTCAACAAGGGCGTGATTGAGCAAATCGGCACGCCCAATGAGGTGTACAACCACTCCAGCACCGAGTTTGTGTGCAACTTCATCGGCGACATCAACAAACTGGAACCAGCGCTGATTGCGCAGATCAACCAGGTATCGCCGCAGCTTGCCCCCAACCAGACGCACTACATCCGCCTGGAGCGCGTGGCGGTCAACCGGGCGGAGGGCGAAGGCGCCTTTTGCACAAAAGGCTTCATCAAAAGCCGTGAGTACTACGGCATGTTCATCAAATACACCATCGAAACAGACGCACAGACCATCCGCGCCATCGTGCGCAATGACGGCGTGCGCATTTATGAGCAAAACCAGCAGGTGGACATCACCATCAAGCCGGAGGACATCATGAGCTATCCGAAGGGGGAGGGCAGGCCATGAAGACAGAATCCCGCTGGCTCAAGCCCGAGAACATCTTCCGCCTTTTTGGGATGGGCGTGTTTATCTATTTGTTCTTTGGTTTTATGATCCTCCCCAATTTGAACACGCTGACGCAGATTTTCAGCACCAAGAACGCGGCGGGCGAGGCCGATCCCTTCGCCGTCATCCGCTTCTTCTTCGCCGGCAACATGGGCACCTATGTGCTCAACTCGCTGAAGCTGGGCATCGGGCTCATCATCACGGTCAACGTGGTGGGCATCTCCGTTGTGCTGCTCACGGAGTATTTTGACATCAAGGGCGCGAAAATCCTGCGCATGGGCTATATGACCACGCTCATTTACAGCGGGGTGGCGCTGGTGACAGGCTACCTGTTTTTGTATGACAACAACGGCATTCTCACCACCGCGCTGCACAATGCCTACCCCCAGGTGGACAAAAACTGGTTCTCCGGCTTCAACGCTGTCATGTTCACCATGACTTTTGCCACCACCAGCAACCACATGTTGTTTTTGCGCAACGCCATCCGCAACATTGATTTCAACACCGTGGAGGCCGCGCGCAACCTGGGCGCCCGCCCCATGAAGGTCCTCTGGAAGGTGGTTTTCCCCACTTTGATTCCCACCCTGTTTTCCTTAACCGTCATGACCTTTATCACCGGCCTGTGCGCCATGTCCGCGCCCACCCTCCTCGGCTATGACTCCATCAACCCGGAGATCGTGCGCTTGGCCGGCTCCTCCATCGCGGATGAGGCCTTCCCGCAGGCGCGGGCCGCCCTGTTGTCCATCATCCTGGCCCTGTTTACTATCGTTCTGCTCACGGGGCTTTCCGCCTATGAGCGCAAGGGGCACTATTTGTCCGTGTCCAAAACCAAGGCCAAATTGGTCAAGCAAAAGATTCATAACCCCGTCGCCAACGTGCTGGCGCATATTTACGCTTATGTGCTCTTTGTCATCTACATGACGCCGGTGGTGATGATTATCCTCTTCTCCTTCCAGACCTATGGCGCCATCCGCATGAAGACGCTGGACATCAGCAACTGGACGCTGCTGAACTTCTTTGGCAAGGCGGATTATTCCTACCTCACAAGCCGGGGCACCTACCGGGTGCGCGAGGGGGCCATCTCCGGCCTGTTCTCAAACGCGGACACCTTGGGCGGCATCCGCATCAGCTTTATTCTGTCCGCGATCGCGGCGGCCCTGGCCTGCGTGATTGTGGTGGTGGCGGTCAACTACATCTTCAAAAACAAAAAGAAGGGCGTGGTGCTGGAGTACGCCCTGCTCTTCCCGTGGCTGCTGCCCACTATCCTCATCTGCTATTCCTACCGCACCTATTTCAACAGCAATGATGTGTGGTATGTAGGCAACACCAACCTGTATTATATGGAAAACGTGAGGCTGCTGATTATCATCGCCTATACGGTGGTCAAACTGCCCTTCTCCCTGCGCATGATCAAGGCGGCCTATTACGCCATTGATGAGGAGCTGGAGGACGCCGCCCGCAACCTGGGCGCAAGCGGGCTGACCACCATGATGAAGATCAAGCTGCCCATTATATTGCCCAGCGTGCTGGCGGTCTTCGCGCTCAACTTCAACGCCTTGTTCACGGAGTATGACATGGGGGCCACTTTCGCCTCCTCCTACGGCACCACCTACGCCATGGTGATGCAGTCCATGACGCAGGAGGAGGGCTTGTACGGCTTCAATGTCAACGCTTCCGGGCGCAGGGCGGCCTCCACCGTCTTTGTGATGATCGTGTCCGGCCTGGTCCTCTACCTGGTGTACGGCGTGGGCGCGCGTGATTTGGGCGAGCGCCTGGCCCTGAAGGAAAAACGAAAACAGCGGCGCGAACGCGTGCTGCGCAAACTGGGATGGGGGCGCTCGCCATGACGCGGGATATCTTTCTCAGTTTTTGTTCCACGCTTGAGTTGGCGGAGGTCTACGTCCCCTTCGCGCTGGACCCGGACACCAAGGCGGCCCGTCATGCGGGCGGCAAATGGTTTGCCCTCTTGATCAACCTGTCGGGGGAGGACGTCATCAACCTCAAGTGCGATCCGGTCCACGGCGCCTTCCTGCGGGGGAGCTTTGAGGGCGTCATCCCCGCCTACCACATGAACAAGGACCACTGGATCTCCGTCTATTTGGAACGGGATGTGCCGGATGACTTGATTCAAAAGCTGATTCTGGACAGCTATCAGCTGACCGCGCCCAAGCGGAAAAAGTAAACTAGCCCAAAGCAAACAGCCTGGACGCGGCGCTCGTGTCCAGGCTGTTTTTTTGGTTTGTCTTGTGTTATCTGATATCCGGCCGCAGCGCTTCCTTCACGATGCGGGTCAGCTTGGTCTTGTTGCCGTAGTTGAGGGAGCCCCAGCGGTAGATCTTGATGCTGAGGAAGGCGAAGAAGGCCACCGCGACCAGCATCAGCCCGCCGGCCAAGATCAGCTGGCTCCAGGGCACGCTGACCAGGCCCGCGCGCATGGGCATGACCATGATGGCGGAGAAGGGGATGACGCTGGCCACAACCGCCAGGGTGGAGTTGGGCGTCTGCGCCGCGATGGAGGCCATCACATAGGAGAAGATGAACAGGAACTGCACCAGCGCGGTCGCGCTGCCCAGGTCCTCCATCTTGCTCACGGTGGAGCCAAGCGCCGCGTATAGGAAGAGGTAGAGGATAAAGCCAAAGAAGGAGAAGAACAAATAGGTCAGCAGGTAGCTGGAACTCAGCGAGCCGGACACCATCATGATCACGATCTCCGGATAGGTGCTTTTGTTCATCTGGAAGCCGATGTAGGCAGCCAGCACCACCAGGCCAAACTGCAGCACGGCGGCGACGCCGGCGGCGGCCACCTTGCCCAGAATCAGGCTGGAGGGGCGGGTGGAGGTGATCAAGATCTCCATTGTGCGGCTGTCTTTTTCCCTGGCGATGATGGAGGAGACGGTGTTGCCGTACATCAGCACCACCATGTACACCACCAGCATCAGCACGAAGGACAGCAGGTAGTTGTTGCCGGAGTTCTTGCCCAGGATGGTCACCTGCCCCTGCGCGCTCTGGTTTTCGATGGCGTTGAAATCATCCACCGTCAGCCCGTGGGAGAGGATCATCTGCTCCTTTTTAATGTGCGTCAGGGCATTCCCAAAGTGGGTATCCCGCTCCTCATACATGCTGCGGTCCTTGAAAATGGCTTCGTAGTTCAGGCTTTGGTCAATGACAAAGCCCAGCTCCACCTCTTCCGCCTCAATGGCCTTCACCAGCGCGTCCCGGCTGTCATACAGTTTGGGATTTTCGCCAATGGCCGGGGCCAGCAGGCGGGCGGCGTCCTCATCCGTCACCACATAGCCAATAGCGGAATCCACTTCCGGCGCGGGCGCTGTGATCTCAGTAGGCGTTCCCGGCTCAGCGGGCTTGTCAAACAGGGCGATGATGCGCGGCACGCTGGTGCCCACCAGGGCGATGATGATCATCACAATCATGGTGACGATGCCGGCTTTCTTGGTTAGTTGGGTTTTCAGCTCGTAATTGAATACGGTCGCGAAATGCTTCATGCCGTCTCACCTACTTTTTGGATGAAGATGTCTGCCAGGCTGGGCTCATACAGCCCAAAGCGGCGCAGCGCGGTGCCATCCTGCGCAAACCAGGACAAAAGCTCCGCCTGCATGGCCTTGCCCTGGGTATCCACAATCAGGCTGCCGCGGTCCTGGGTAATTACCAGGGTGGGGAAGGCAGCTGTCAGTTTGTCCTGCAGCGCGCCTAATTCTCCGTTCATTGGGGTGATCAGCAGCTTGTCGCGGCCTTCGGCCTGCTTGATCTGCTTTAAATCCCCTGTTAACAGGATGTTGCCCTCGTGGATGAGGGTGACGTCGTCACAGACTTCCTCCACATAGCTCATCTGGTGGGAGGAGAAGATGACCAGCTTGCCCTCCTTCACAAACTGCGCGATGGTGTCCTTGAACACCTGCGCGTTCACCGGGTCCAGGCCAGAGAAGGGCTCGTCCAAAATCAGGATATCCGGCTCATTTAAGAAGGACTGGGCAATCTGAATCTTCTGCTGGTTGCCCTTGGACAGGGTTTCCAGCTTCTTCTTTTTAAAATCACCCAGGCTGAAATAATCAATCCAGTAATGGGCGGTGCGGGCGGCATCCGCGCGGTTCGCGCCGCGCAGCATGGCAAAATAGGTCAGCTGGCCCAGCACATCGTTTTTCTGGTACATGCCGCGCTCCTCGGGCAGGTAGCCGATGCGCATCTCCCAGGGGCGAAAGGGCTGGCCGTCCAGCAAAAACTGCCCGCTGTCCTGGCGGAAGACGTCCATCAAACAGCGGATGGTAGTGGACTTGCCCGCGCCGTTGCGGCCCAAAAAGCCCATCGCGCGGCCGGAGACCACTTCAAAGGAAACACCGTGCAAAATCTCCTTCTCGCCGAAGCTTTTTTTGATGTCTTTTACTTCAAGTTTCATGCGAACTCCTCTTGGTAGTTGGGAATATTGACGATTGATTATACCACGCGCCGGTAAAATTCACGTAAACACGTTTGTTTTCATGGGACAAAAAACGCCCGGACGCTGTCAGGGCGCGGTATCGGCGGGCAAGGCTTCCTTGGGCAGGGTGGCGCCCTGGGCGAAGAGGATGGCGATAAACATCAGCAAGCTGCCGATGACCTCGCGCAGCGTGGGCATCTCGCGTAAAACAATGATGCCGGTAATAACGGCGAACACGGCCTCCAGGCTCATGAGCAGCGAGGCAATCGCAGGCGGGGTGGTGCGCTGCGCCAGAATCTGCAGGGTGAAGGCCACGCCGGAGGACAGGACACCCGCGTACAGCAAGGGACCGATGGCTTTCCAGACATTATCCAGGGTAGGCGTTTCAAAGACAAACATGGCGGCACCGGAGAGGAAGCCGCAGACCAAAAACTGCACCGCGCACAACTGGACGCCGTCAACCCGCGCCCCATAGTGATCCACCAACAGGATCTGGACAGAAAAGAAGAAGGCGCCTATGATCAGCAGCACGTCGCCCCGGCCAATGGTAAAGCGCTCCGTGACGCTCAGCAGATACAGACCCACCGCCGCGATCAACACGGCCAGCCACAAGGCGGGCCGCGCCCTGTGCCCCAAAAACAGCCCGTAGATGGGCACGATGACGATGTACAGCGCCGTGATAAAGCCGGCCTTGCCGGCGCTGGTTTCCACCAGGCCAAACTGCTGCAGGTTGATGGCGATAAAGAGGACCAGGCCGCAGAGGGTGCCGCCGATGAGCACATCCTTTGTGTGCGCCGCTTCCCGTGCCTGCCCCTGTTTGGCTTTGCGCCTGTTCATCACCAGGATGAGCGGCAGCAGCGCAAATGCGCCCATCAAGGAGCGCAGCGCCTGGAAGGTGAAGGGCTGTAAATACACCGCCCCCATGCTTTGGGCGACAAAGGTGCTGCCCCAGATGATGGCAGCAATCAGCAGCATCAGGCTGCCGGTGTGGCGGGTACGGGTGGTCAAGGCGGCTTCCTTTCGGGGTGTGATGGGGATGAGTGTATCCGAGGGCGGCTTTCAGGTCAATGCGGGGGCGTGTCTCATTTATTTCTGATGTATCGTGTGCTAGGCCCCATACCCAGGCGCGTAATTCGCTGGTCTTTCACCATCCTGCCCAGCACAGCTTCTACCGTACTTGGACTGATATCCGGCAGGATGCGGCAGATTTCCGCCTTGGAGATAGGCGCCAGGCTATTCTCCACAACCGCTTCCACACGCGCGGTTTTGGTAAACTTTCTGTCACCAACCACCGCGAATCGGTAATCCAGCTCCTTATAGCACAAATACAGCGTGGACAGAAAATTTTTAATAAAGGGAATATAGGTGTTTTCTTTGCTGTGCCATCCTTCGGAAGATTGCTTCAGGGCCTCATAGTATTGGTTTTTCGTGTTGTTGATTTGCTCCTCAAAGGAGATGTATTTCCCGGCGTCAAACCCGTTCTTATATAGCAGCAGCAGGGATAGCAGCCTTGACATTCGCCCGTTGCCATCCCTGAAGGGATGAATACATAAAAAATCCAGAATGACACAGGGAATCAGCAGCAATTGGTTGACCCGCGGGTTATCTCTGGCATCCAGATAAGCCAACTCCAGTTGTTCCATGGCGTCCGCTGTCTCACTGGCGGGTGTCGGCTGAAAACGAACCCTGCGCCGCCCTGTTGCATCAATTTCCATGATGACATTGTCATCCGTTTTGAAAGTGCCGCCAAAGGCGGATCCGGCATAAGAAAGCATCACCTGATGCAAATCAAGGATATCGCGGCGGTTGAAGTCCAGGTTTTGATGGTTGTCATGTATTAAACCAAGCGCGTCGCGGTAACCGGCGATTTCCGCTTCATCGTGGTTGAGCGGAGCGCTGGACTGGTTTACAATCTGCGCGATGCGCTCATCGCTGGTGATAATGCCCTCAATCGCGTTGGAGCCTTTGACGGACTGCACCCTGGCAAGGGCTTCCAGCTCTGAAAAGACGGTTTCATACTTGTTCAGGCGCTGCGCATTCGCGGTTTTGAGCGCATAGATTTCCGTTGTAAGGTTCAGCAGCTCCGCTGGCAGCATGCCATGTTCCAGAAAGGAAAAATCAAATGACCGCATACTGTCCTCCTCTCGCATCTGCATATATTCTGGCGAAAAATATGCAGATTGTCAATAGAATCTGCATATAAACAACCAAAAAATATGCAGACTTCTTCTGGAGTGTGCAGATCCTGCGCTCAAGAATGTGCAGATTGTGCCGTCTTTGCCCAATCCGCCCAGTGTTCACAGACGGGGCACGTTGGGGTATAATGCAAACTGTAGTTGGCGCTTTTATGGAAGCAGAAGGAGGATCATTTGCTCGAACTACGGAATGTAAACTGGACTTTGCCCACGGGCGAGGTCATCATTGAAGATTTAAGCCTGGTGATTCCCGGCGGCAAACTCAGCGTGGTCACCGGCCCCAACGGCGGCGGCAAAACCACCCTGGCCAAGCTCATCGCGGGCTTGGTTACGCCCACATCAGGCAGGATTTATCTGGACGGGGAGGACATCACCGACCTGGACATCACCGAGCGTGCCCGGCTGGGTATCAGCTTTGGCTTTCAAACCCCGGTGCGCTTCAAGGGCATGACGGTGCAGGATTTGCTGGAAACCGCCTCCGGCCGCGCGCTGAGCTTTGATGAGGTGTGCGACCTGACCGGCAAGGTGGGCTTGTGCACCCTGGACTATATTGACCGTGATGTGGACACCAGCCTGTCCGGCGGTGAGATCAAGCGGGTGGAGATCGCCTCCGTCCTGGCGCGGGGCACCCAGGTGTCCTTGTTTGATGAGCCGGAAGCCGGCATTGATATGTGGAGCTTCAACGGCCTGGTGGAGGTATTCAAAAACCTGAAGGAGCAGGGCAAGACCATGATGATCATCTCCCACCAGCAGCGGCTGCTGGAGATCGCGGATGAAATCATTGTGCTTTCCGCTGGCCACCTGCGCGACCAGGGCCCTACGGCGGAGGTTATGCCGGGCCTGCTGGCCGGTGAGATCGCAGGCCATTGCCCCGTTGGCAGGAAGGAGAGCGCATGAATACCGTACCGCTCAACCCTATTTCCGCCAAACTGCTCAAAACCGTCGCGGGCTTTGAGGGCGAGTTCAAGGGCGCTTTCAACATCCGCCAGGATACGGGCTGCGCCGGGCGCCGCTCCAGCGAAAACATCAAGATCATCCCGCACCGCGAGGGCAAGCCGGGCATTGAGATCCACGTGGCTGCCGGCACACAGGATGAAACTGTCTTCATCCCCGCCACCGTCACAAGGGGCGATGTGGCCGACCTCACCTACAACGATTTTTACATCGGCGAGGGCGCGAAGGTCAAAATCGTCGCCGGCTGCGGCGTGCACACGGATGACGATCTGGAGGCCAAGCACAACGGCGTCCACCGGTTCTTCATCGCAAAGGGCGCGGATGTCTTATATGAGGAAAAGCACATCGGCGAGGGCAGCGGCTCCGGCCGCCGCCGCATTGACCCGGTGAGCGACATCTACCTGGAAGAGGACGCCCGCATGACCATGGACACCGTGCAGCTCTCCGGCGTAGACTGGACCGACCGCATTACCACTGCCGCGCTCAAGGCGCGCGCCAAGCTGATTGTGCGCGAGCGCTTGATGACAACGGGCGAGGAGATCGCCAAGACCCGTTTTGACGTGGTGCTGGAAGGCGATGACGCGGGCTGCGACCTGGTCAGCCGTTCCGTTGCCCGCGGGCGCAGCCGGCAGGAGTTTTACAGCCGCATCGTGGGCAAGGCCCGCTGCCACGGCCACTCCGCCTGTGACGCCATCCTGGGGGAGGAGGCCATCGTGACGGCCGCGCCCCAGCTGGACGCGCTCAACCCGGACGCCATGCTCATCCACGAGGCCGCGATTGGCAAAATCGCGGGCGAGCAGATCTTAAAACTGCGCACCCTGGGCCTGACGGAAGAAGAAGCCGAGGCCAAAATCGTGGAGGGGTTCTTGAAATAAGCCCTTGGTATTCACTTGTAGCCAGGCTTCACCGCCTGGTTTTTTTATATATCAGGCCCTTCGTATTGGGCGCTGCCAAAGCCCAGGATCATATGGAAGATGCCGGGCAGCAGAATCAGCCCCCAGCCAAAGGCGGTGCTTTTGCCAAAGGAATGCGCCAATTTGATGCTCAGCATGCCGTACACCACGATGTTCACAATCGGGATCAGCGTTAGCAGCATGAGCCAGCCCTGCCCCCAGGCAATTTGAAAAGTGATATAGGTGTTGTAAAATGGGATCAGGCTTTTCCAGCCGGGCTGGTTTGCCTTTTCAAAGATGCGCCAGTGCGCGATCAGCAGCACCAGCGCGAAAACCCAGGCTAAGGGACTGGAAGCGACCTCGCTGGCGCCCCGTTGGTAATCATAATCTCCTAAATATGGCATGAACTTCCGCTCCCTTCTTATTATCCACAGGTATTATACGAAAATCACACAAAAAATGAAAGAAACAAGGCCCCTCATTCGTTAGATGGGTGTACCCGAACACAAGGAGGACCCAACATGAAGAAATTGATGATTAATTTTGTGGCGCTGTGTCTGCTTGCAAGCGTCATGATAACGCCTGGACTGGCTGAACATGACGAATTAAAGCCGCTCCCCCCAGTGCCGCACCTGCTGTATACGCCGGAGGAGAACCAGCCCCTGCCCCTGGGCTATGCCGTGGTCATCAGCCCAAACGGCGACCGGCTCAACATCAGAGATGGCGAGGGCGTGGATTGCGGGTCCATGATGCAGGTGGTGGCGGGCACCGTGCTGCCGTATTACTCAAATCCCCGGGCGGAGTGGGTTAAGGTAAAGGCAGGCAACCAGATGGGCTATGTCATGAGCGAGTATTTGTACCTGGGCGAGGACATGGCGCGCGTCAGGCCGGATACCCAGGTGTTGAGCGTGCAGCCCGACCGCGGGGAAACCCAGTTGAAATTATTGGAGCTGCCGGCGCGCTCCGCCATGGTGTTGACGCTGCTGGACGCCGGGCAGCCTGTGGTTATGCTGGGGGCAATCAACGAGTGGACCATCGTGCGCGCGGGCCTGTTCACCGGCTATGTGCTCACCCAGAACCTCAAGCCGGAGATCCCGGTCATCCGGTTTTCACAGGACGAGGAAAAGGACTTTAATTTTTCCAGTCTGCTGCCCATTGGTGTGCAGGTAAGCGGCGTGTTCAAGGATGAGGGCGCGGGCGCGTTCACTGTATTTATCAATATGGAGTTTTTGGAAAACACCTACAATGATGAGGTGGTGGGCTTTGATTTGTACATCAACCATGTCTACCACAGCCGCGTTCCCTTTTTGAAACAGGACGAGAACAACGCCAGGGCGCAGATCTTCTCAAGTGAAATTAGTTTCGCGCACGACATCGGCGCGGTCACCCTGGTGCCGGTGATGCACAAGGGCGGACAGATGCGGTGGGCCACCATCCATATGGATAAAGCGACGGACTAAGCCCAAAATGCACGAGGAAAGGAAGCCCGCCGCGGCTTCCTTTTTTATGTTTCTCTGATGTATTTTTGCGTAAAATCAACCAAGGCGGCGCGGAACCCGTCCGGATGATGTATAATATGGTGTACCAGCGAACAAGCGGCTTGCTTGTATTCATAGACAGAATGGGATAAACTGTTGAAGAAAATTCGCGGGAGGGCAGGATGGCAAGCAAGGTAGTCTGGATGAGCGGGGCGTCAAGCGGCCTGGGCAAGGCGGCGTGTGAGGCTTTGTCCCAATCCGGCTGGACGGTGGTTGCCGGCGCGCGCTCCTTCGCGAATCGGGAGGGCCAGGAGGGGTCTGTCCATTACCTGGCCCTGGATGTGCGCGATGACGCCAGCGTGCGGGAGTTTTGCCAGAAGGCGCAGGCCCTCTATGGCCCGCCGCACGCGCTGCTTTGCGCTGCGGGCATCCTCGTCTTCGGCCCGGCGGAGGAAACCAGCCTTTTAGAGTACGAGGCTGTGATGGACACCATCCTGATGGGGACCATCCGCTTGACCCAGGCCGCGCTGCCCTATTTGCGCAAGCAGCCGGGCGGCAAAATTGTGATGCTGTCCTCTGTCAACGGGCTGATGCCCACGCCTTTTCAAAGCGCTTATGTGGCGGCCAAGCACGCGCTGGAAGGCTACAGCGAATGCCTGATGCTGGAAACAGCTGCTCAGGGTATCCAGGTGATGCTGGTGGAGCCGGGGGATCACAAGGGCGGTTCCGGCAAGTACCGCGAAAGTACTTTGACGGTGTCACCCCTGTATGAGGCAGCCTTTAACCGTGCCCGGGGCGTGATTTTACAGGACGAGGCCAATGGGGGAAGCCCCGCGGCCTTTGGCCGAAAACTGGCACGGGTGATGGGCAAACGCCGCCTGCCCGCGCGCTTGCGGGTGACAACGCTCAAGGAAACCGCCGCGATTGTATTGCATGATGTCCTGCCTGGCAGGCTGTTTCAAAAGTTCCTGCGGGATTATTACAAGGTCTGATCGCCCAGAGCGATGAAGGAGGGCTTGAACTTGAAGCTTACGACCGATATCAGCGCGCGCTGCGAAGCGTTGCGAAAAAACCGAACCTTCCAAACCATTTTCGACCTCACCTGCGAAAACCCGGAGCGCATCGCCGCGCACTGGCTGGAAGGCAACGAGGAGCGCTCCTGCACCTTTGGCGACTACCGCCAAAAGACCAAGGATTACGCGCAGTACCTCTTAAAAGAATTGGGCGGGCGCAACCAGGGCAAGTTCCTGGCCATCCAGGTGGACACCTGCAAGGAGTGGTTCTCCATGTTCTGGGCAGTCCTCTACGCGGGCTTCAACCCTGTGCTGCTCAACGCCACCTTGAGCGATGACATGACCGTCCACATGCTGCGCGAAGCGGGCGCCTGCGGCGTCATCTTCCAGGGCAGGTGCAACCTGCCCTCAGAGTTTGTGCAGATTGACGCCAATTTGATGTTCAAGGCCCCCGAAGCGGAAGATTTTGCCCCGGTCTGGGGGGACAAGGTCGCCCTGTGTACCTCCGGCAGCACGGCCACCAGCCGCATCTTTGTATATGACCAGGTCGCCATTTGTGAGCAGGTGCTCAACTCCGACTTATTGCACAAGGCCAACCCGCGCATCGTGAACCATCAAATGCAGCGCAACCTGGCCTTCCTGCCCTTCCACCACATTTTTGGCTTCATGGTATGCGTGATGTGGTGCAACTTCATCGGCTATGAGACCGTCTTTTTAAAGGACCGCTCGCCCGAGACCATCCTGGGCACCATGCGCCGGTTTAAGGTCAATTTCCTGTGCGCGGTGCCTGTGTTGGCCAACAGCCTGTCCAACGGCCTCAACAAAAAGGTGGCGCAGGAAAAGCCCATCAAGCGCGCTGCCTTCAAGATCATGAAGGGCATCAGCTTGGGGCTGCAAAACATCGTGCCGCGCTTTGGCATGGATTTTGCCAAGAATGTCCTTTTCAAGTCCGTCAACAGCCAGCTGATGGGCCCGGACATCAACTGCGTCATTTTGGGCGGCAGCCACACCCCGCGGGAGCATATGCGCAACATCGCGGCGCTTGGCTATTACACCATCTCCGGCTTTGGGATGACGGAAACCGCCATCACCTCCTGTGAAACCAGCATGAACCTGCATACCCGCACCTCCGGCTCTGTCGGCCGCCCCATGTCCTCGGTGGAGTACAAGGTGGAGTCCGACGGCAAGCGCAGCAATACGGGGGAGATGCTCATCCGCGGCCGCAGCGTGCACACCGGCCAACTAAAGGGCGGCGTGCTCATCCCGCCGGATCTGGACGCCCAGGGCTGGTACCGCACCGGCGACATCGTGCGGCTTGAAAAAGGCATGCGCATGTATGTGGAAGGCCGCAGCAAGGACGTCATCATCAACGAATCCGGCGAGAACGTCTATCCGGATGAACTGGAAGATTCCTTCGCCAACCTGGAAGGCGTGGAACAGTTTTGCGTCCTGGGCCTTAAAAACACGGGCGAAAGCCGCGTCAACCGCCTAAAGCGCCGCCGTCATGTGCGCCCGGATTATGAGGACATCACGCTGGTTTTAAACGTGGGTGACCGCTACCGGGATGATGAGTTCCTAACCCAGCTGATGCGCCAGATCGCGCAGGCCAACAAGCGCCTGCCCGTCCTCAAGCAGATTACCCGCGTGCTGGCCACCCGTGTGCCCTTTGAATTGGCCAATGGCATCAAGGTCAAGCGCCTGGCGCTGAAGACCAACCTGGAAGCCGGCAAGATCCCCTACCGCGATTTGGACTTGAAATCCGGCTCCCTGCCGCTGTCGGACAAAGAGCCCATTGTGGTGGAGGAAGTAGTCCCCGATGTGGTGGGCCAGGACGAGATCAAGGACCAGGTGCGCAAGCTGTATGCTGACGCGCTGGAGATCGCGCCCAGCCAGGTGGCGGATGATGCCCATTTTATCAACGATCTGGGCGGGGATTCCCTGCAGGTGTTAAGCGTCTCCCTGAAAGTGGAGGAGCTGTTCCACATTTTGATCCCCACCGAGGAATACGGTGAGTGCACCACCGTCAATGATCTGACGGCGGTCATCAACAAGCACCTAACGGGCGAGGAGCAAAAGCCCGAGGAACCCAGGGGCGCGGTCACACCCGTCACCCGGTTTGAGGACAGCGAGGAGTTCCAGGCCTTTTACGAGCGCCAGCAGGCCCTTTTGGGCAGCGGGATGGAAAACCCCTACTTTGTGCGCCATGACAGCACGCTGACAGACGTGTCCATGATGGAAGGGCAGGAGGTGCTCAACTTCGGCTCCTACAACTATGTGGCCATGTCCGGCCGGCCCGAGGTGCAGGCGGCGGCCAAGGACGCGATTGACAAATACGGCACCTCGGCCTCCGGCTCCCGGTTGCTGGCGGGCGAGAAAACCCTGTACCAGGAGCTGGAGCGCGAGCTGGCTGACTGGAAAAATGCCGAAGCCGCGCTGATTCTGGTCTCCGGCCACGCCACCAACGTGACCCTGGTGGGCAATTTCTGCGGCAAGGATGACTTAATCCTCTATGACGCGCTGGCGCACAACTCCATCGACCAGGGCACCAAGCTGTCCCAGGCCACCAGCAAGCCCTTCCCGCACAACGACCATGTCGCGCTGGAGAGCATCCTCAAAGCCCAGCGCCACAACTACAAGAAATGCCTCATCATCATTGAGGGCGCCTACAGCATGGACGGCGACATCGCCAACGTGCCCGCCTTTGTGGAGCTCAAGAAGAAATACGGCTGCTTCCTGCTGGTGGACGAGGCGCACTCCGCCTGCGTCATCGGCAAAACGGGCGGCGGCGTGGATGAGTACTTCAACTTAAAGCCTGATGACATCGACATCAAGATGGGCACCCTGTCCAAGGGCCTGGGCACCTGCGGCGGCTACCTGGCCGGGCCCAGGAGCATCATTGAATACCTGCGCTACAACCTGCCCGGCTTTGTGTTCTCCGTCGGCATCAGCCCGCCCCTGGCGGCCGGGACCCTGGAGGCCATCCGGCTGCTGCGGCAGGACCCCAGCATCATCCAGTCGCTGGAGACTGCCATCAACACCTTTGTGAAGGAAGCGCACAAGCGCAAGCTGAACACCTGCCTGGCCGGGCACACCGCCATCATCCCCATTTTGGTGGGCTCGGACGAAAACGCCTTCCTGCTGTCCAACATGCTGCGCCACAAGGGCGTGTTTGTGCCGCCGGCTGTCTTCCCAGCTGTGCCCAAGGGCAAGGCGCGCCTGCGCTTTTGCGTGGTGAGCGAGCACAAGGAGGAGCAGATCATCCGTGCCCTGGACGCGCTGCTGGAAGCGGCAGAGGAGGCGGGTATCACCCTGCCAGCCTGATAACAAACAAACCGATCTGCCGGGCAAAGAAACTGCCCGGCTTTTTGTATCCTGGATTGCTGGGTAGGATAAAGGTATGCATGTAAAACACATGTTAGTATTTGTATGGAGAAACGCATGACAACAATGCTGCTTAAACCGGAATACCTGCAGTTTCAGGACGCGGGCGGAGTGCACTTTGGCTGTGACCAGGACTGGTTCCGCGGCTTCTGGCAGCGCAAGGCCGGCTGCGGCCCCTGCACCGGCGCGCACATCCTGCACTATTTCCAGCAGTCCGGGCGCGTTCCGCGCTTAATGGACATCCGTAACCAGCAGGATTTTATTCACCTGATGGAGCACAGCTGGGGCTATTTGACGCCGGGCATCATGGGGCTTAATTCCCCGTATTATATGCAAAAAGGGCTGGACCAGATGCTGCGGGAGTTGGGCAGCAGCCTCAAAAGCCAGGTGATGGAGATCCCCTCTGACGCGGACAAGCGCCCGGATGTTCACGCGGCGGAAGCCTTTATCAGAAAGGGCCTGGCGGCGGATTCCCCGGTCGCCTTCCTCAACCTGCACAACGGGGGCATCCATCAATTGGAAACCTGGCATTGGGTGACGGTGGTGGGCCTTTCCGGCAGCGGGGAGCGCGCCGTCCTGGACATCTACGACAATGGCAACAACATCAAGGTCAACCTGTCCCAGTGGCTTAAATCGACCACCCGCGGCGGCGGGTTCGTGTACGCAATAGACAGCCAGGAATAAGCGTTTGAACAACCAAAAAGGAGGCGCGTTCTGGGTCGCGCCTCCTTTTTTCGACGGGGTTTATTCCGCGTGCTGGGTGTAATCCTCGCCATACAGCTCAGACAGCTTGTTCTCCGTCATCCCCACAATGGGCATAATGGGGTCCTTGATCTGCCCCAGGGTGATCTGCGGCGGCTGCACCGCGGGCGCGGCCCAGCGCACGGCGTTGGTGATGACCTGTTGGATGTCCTTGTTGTGGAAGGTGGGGAAGGTTTCATGCCCCGGGCGGAAGTAGAAGATCTTGCCCCTGCCGCGGGTATAGGTGACGCCGGAGCGGAAAACCTCGCCGCCTTCAAACCAGGACACGAAGACCAACTCATCAGGTTTGGGGATAATAAAGGTTTCGCCGTACATCTCCTCATGCGGCAGGATGATGTGGTCCGGCACGCCCTGCACGATGGGGTGGCTGGGGTCCATCACCCACAGGATTTCCTTCTCGTTGGCTTCGCGCCAGCGCAGCAGCTCGCTGTTGGTGCCGCACAGCTTGCGGAAGATCTTGCTGGCGTGGCCAGAGTGCAGGACGATTAAGCCCATGCCGTCCATCACGCGCTTGTACACGCGCTCCACAATGGCGTCCTCCACCTCGTGGTGGGCCATATGCCCCCACCAGAGTAGCACGTCCGTCCTGTCCAGCACCTCCTGGGTTAAGCCATGTTCTGGCTCTGCCAGGGTGGCAGTGCCCGCCTCCATGCCCGCCTCCCTCAAAAAGGCGGCGATGGCGCCGTGGATGCCCTCGGGGTAAATGGCCCGGATGGCCTCGTGGCGCAGCTCGTGCTTGTACTCGTTCCATACAGTCGCGTGGATTGTTCTGTTCATGGTGTTCTCCCTTCCTTCAATTTATAATTATCTGCTTGTGTCCTCTTGGATGGTGACCCGGACGCTGTCGCCGGGCTGTTTGCCAATCGCTTTGCGGATATCCTTGCGGATGCCGATAATGTGGCAGCCTGTGCCCATGTTGACCAGGGAGCCGGCATAGGGATGTCCGTCAAAGGTGGCTAGAACCTTCACCCGGCCTTTGCCAAACTCCGCCTTCACATCATAGGGGAAGTCCACATAAGCGCCGTCCATATCCGGCACCTTTTGGATGATGGCGTCAAATTCATACAGGTGTTTACTCATACCTCTTAAAATATAGCAGGAAGCAGGCTGTTGGGCAAATAAATCCACTCAAATGTTCAATAAAGACAACAAAAATGCGCCCCCGGAAAGAGGGCGCAGGATGGGGATATGAATCAGGTGGTTTCCAGGATGGCCAGCAGCACGAAGTTTAAGATAAACAGCGCGGTGGACACCCACAGGATGGGATGGATTTCCTTCGCTTTGCCGGTGAACACCTTGGCAATGCAGTAGAACAGGAACCCAAAGGCGATGCCGTAGGAGATGGAGTAGCACAGCGCCATGAACAGCCCGGCGAAGAAGGCAGGGACCGCTTCTTCCAGATTGGTCCACTCAATTTCCTTGAAGCTGGCAATCATCATGATGCCCACCATCACAAGCGCCGGGGAGGTAGCGGCAGAGGGGATGGCCGATACCAGGGAAGCCAGGAAGGCGGAGGCGGCAAACAGCAGGGCCACCACCACGCTGGTGAGACCGGTGCGCCCGCCTGCCTGAATGCCGGCGGCCGATTCCACATAGGTGGTGGTGTTGCTGGTGCCAAAGAGGGCGCCCACGGAGGTCGCCATCGCGTCCGCGAAGAGGGCCTTGTCCATCTTGGAGGAGAAGCCTTTGCTCTCTTCCATCGCGCGCTCGTCCTCCTCAGAGAAGATGCCGCTGCGGCGGCCAGTGCCGATGAAGGTGCCGATGGTGTCAAAGGTGTCCGTCAAGCTGAAGGCAAAGATGGTCATCAGCACCAGGGGCAGGCGGCCCAGGTCGGTAAACAGGCTGGGCAGGCCTTCGGCTGTAAAGATCACGCCAAAGGTTTTCGGCAGCTGGCTGGCGGCCTCGGAGAAATTGATGGTCTCGCCCAGCTTGGTCACGCCAAAGGGGATGCCGATGATGGCGGTGGCGATGATGGAAATCAGGATGGCGCCTTTCACTTTCATCACAGACAGGACGATGATGAGGAAGAGGCCAATTAAGAAGACCCACAAAATGGGCTGGTTTAAGGCCGGGATGCTGGGCACGCCCGCGCCAAAGTTGATCAGCCCGGCGTTGAGCAGGCCGATGTAGGCGATGAACACGCCGATGCCGCCGGAGATGGCGTTTTGCAGGCTCTTGGGGATGGCGCGGATGATGTGCTTGCGCACCTTGGTAACGGTGATCAAAATGTTGATGACGCCGCACAAAAACACCATGGACAGCGCCTGCTGCCAGGTGAATTTCAGGGTGAAGCACACGGTAAACACGAAGAAGGCGTTCAACCCCATGCCCGGCGCCTGCGCGTAGGGCACATTGGCAAACAGGCCCATCACCAGGGTGCCGATGATGGCGGCGATGATGGTGGCCAGGAAGACCGCGCCCCAGGGCATGCCGGACTGCGCCAGGATGCTGGGGTTGACCGCGATGATGTAGGCCATGGTGAAAAAGGTGGTGATGCCGGCCAAAACCTCGGTTGAGACCTTGGTGCCGTGTTCCCTGAGTTTAAAAAATCTGTCCATTTGTTCTCCCTGCTCTCACAATTCTTGGTGGGGATTACCTTCTTGCCGGGTGTCCGGCAAGATGTCCCCAGTTTACTACACAGTCCCTGCTTTGTCACTAAAAAGACGAACTATTTTTAAAGATTCTCTGTATTTGTTCGAATACCATCGCTTCTGTACATTTTTTGGTTGGTTTTTGCATGCAGCGCCTGTTTTCTGCTATACTGTTGCACACGCGGGCAAGAATACACATCAGATTGATTGTATATTTTCAAGGGAAGGGGACGTACATGGTTCTATCACAACTATTGAACGAATTATTGAGCATCTCGGGCAAACGGCAGACCGATTACGCCATGGTGCTCAATTATTCCCCGTCGGAGATCAGCCGGTATGTGACGGGTACCCGGCTGCCGCCCATGCACCTGGTGGATGCCTTTATTCAAAAAAGCGGTCAGTACTTCGCGGACGCTCTGTGGGACGAGGGCAAGGCTGCCGCGCTCACCAGCATCTTTCCCGTGTTTGCCATCCCGCAGGAGAAGGAACGCTTCGCCGGCCTTCTAAAAGGGATCTGGATGACAGCAGATCCGGCAACGGCAAAGCAGCGGGCTCGGGACTTGGCGGATCAGTACAGAGAAAAGTGTCCCAAGGCGGTGGAAAC
>DUQZ01000031.1 GCA_012837525.1 Clostridiales bacterium
CTACCAACTGAGCCAACAGACCGGGTGCAATAGAGATAATAGCACCCCAACGGGCATCCGTCAAGCGCAAATAACACCTCTTTATCGCAGAATCAGGCGGGTCAGCCATGTCTTCCAGTTTGAGTAGGGCAGGTACCTGGCAGAAATATCCGGCCAGGGATGTTTTTTAAGGATGCCGCGGTAATGGGTAAAGGTATCAAAGCTGCGCTTGCCGTGGTAACTGCCCATCCCGCTTTCCCCCACACCGCCAAATGGCAGGTTGGGATTGCTGTAATGCAGCACCGTATCGTTGATGCAGCCGCCGCCAAAGGATATCTCCCGCAAAACCTTGTCTTGCGTGTCCTTGCTGTTGCTAAACAGGTACAAAGCCAGCGGTTTTTCAAAGGTCTTGATGATCTGGATCGCTTCATTCAGGCTTCGATAACTTATAACAGGCAACACAGGGCCAAAGATTTCCTCTTTCATCAAATCGCTGTCAAGCGTATCCAGTTCAACAAGCGCCGGGGCAATAAAAAGGCCGTCTGTTTCCCCACCCAAGACCTTGCTTTCCTTTGCCAGCAGGGCTTTGATGCGGCTGGCATGCTTTTCATTGATGATGTGCGCAAGATGACTGCCATCCCCAACCATGCTGCGGATTTCCGCCTTCAGCGCATCCATCAGGTTGTCTTTCACCGTCTCCTGCACCAGCAGGTAATCCGGCGCGACGCAGGTCTGGCCGGCGTTCAACAGTTTGCCAAAGGCGATCCGCCTGGCAGCCAGCGCGATATCAGCCGTTTCATCCACAATCACAGGGGATTTTCCGCCCAATTCCAGGGTCACCGGGGTTAAGTGCTTCGCGGCTGCGGCCATCACTACTTTTCCAACCTGGACGGACCCTGTGAAGAAAATATAATCAAAGCGTTGTTCCAACAGCGCGGTGTTCTCCGCCCTGCCGCCGGTGACCATGGACACATGTTCAGGCGCAAACACCTGCTTGATGATTTTTTGCATCACTTCCGCAGTGTGTTTAGCATCAGCGGAAGGCTTCAGCACCACACAGTTGCCCGCTGCAACCGCCGCAATCAATGGCACCATGGACAGCTGAAACGGGTAGTTCCAGGGGGACATCACGAGGCAAACACCATAAGGCTCCGGCGATAGAAAAGATACAGCCGGCATTTGGGCGATGCCGCTTTTTACCCGTTTGTTTTTCGCGTATTTGGGCAGGTTCCGGATCATCAGGCGCAATTCATGCAGCACAATGCCGATTTCCGTCAGGTAGGCTTCCTCACTGGACTTGCGCAAATCCGCGAACAGAGCGCCCGCAATCTCCTGCTCCATCTGTTTGATGACGCGCTGCAGTTTCATCAGGTGCTCCAACTGGAAAGCCAGGCTTTTGGTTGTACCGGATTCAAAAAACTGTCGTTGTTTCAAGACGGTATCTATTATTACATCGTGACTGGCAGTCATTGGGATATCCTCCATCAATCAAGACCTGTTGGCTATGATGCTTGCTATTATAATCCACCAGAAGAGATTTGTCTTGTGAGCGCGTTTTCCGGGTCTGATGCGCTTTTGTTTGCCAAACCACTGCTTTAATGTATAATACGAAAGGTATCTATTTGTCGCATGGAGGTCATTGAATGGGCATTTTAGCACAGCTGGCGCAGCCAGGGAATGTGAGCAAAACGGACATCGCGCTGGGCACCTGGTGGTCCGACCAGTTTTCCCGCATCACAACCATTGATGTTATTACAGTGCTGGTCTTCGCGTTAATCAGCAGCGTGGTAATTTCATTGGTTTACCGCAAGACATACCGTGGCGTGTTGTATAACCCCACGTTTTCAACCACCCTTATTTTGCTGACGCTGGTCACGTCTCCCGTGGTTATGGCCATTGGCTCAAACGTCGCCCTGTCCATGGGCATGGTGGGCGCCCTGTCCATCGTCCGCTTCAGGACGGCGGTCAAGGACCCGATTGACACAGCCTATATGTTCTGGTCCATCACCATGGGCATTTTGATTGGCTCAAAGCTGTACATCATTTCCCTCATTGTGGTAACTGTCATCACCGTGATGATGATCGCGCTGTCCTTTGTGCGCATGCGCACCAATGAGAACTACCTGATGGTGCTGCACTATGACCCCAGCGCCGAGCAGGAGATTGACGCTGAATTGCACCGCGGCGTGAAGAACTACCGCGTGCGCAGCAAGACCATCACCCGCTCCGGGGCCGAGATGACCATCGACCTACGCCTCAGCCAGCGGGTAGACATTGTCAGCCATATGCTGGACATCCCGGGCGTATATGACGCCACCTTGGTCGCGGTTCAAAACGAGACAGCTGTCTGATACCGATGCCGCCATCTGTCCGCCATGAACTGAAGTTTTATATCACTGCCGCGCAGTATGAGGTGCTGTCGCGCACGCTTCGCGCGCTGCTTGACAAGGACAAGCACGCGGATGAGCATGGCAACTACCATATCCGCTCCCTTTATTTTGATACCATTTTTGATGACGCCCTGCACGAGAAGATCGCGGGCACGCAAAACCGCAACAAATACCGTATCCGCATTTATAATTGCTCAGACAGTTTTATCCGCATGGAGTGCAAAAGCAAGTACGGCAACTATATTGCCAAGCGCCAGGCCAATATCAGCCGCGACTTGTGCGAACAGCTGATGACCGGCGACCCATCCGGGCTTGAGAATACCTCAAGCGGTCTGTTGCGGGAGGTCTTCCGTGAAATGCGCCTGCATTTGCTGCGGCCGGTTGTGATTGTGGATTACATCCGGGAAGCCTATTTGCACCCGGTGGAGGACGTGCGCATCACCTTTGACAAGCAACTGCGCACAGGCCTATTCTCCCACGATTTATTCAACCCCAACCTGCCCACCATTTCGCCTTTGTCCGCAGACCAGGTCATCCTGGAAGTCAAGTTCAACAACTACCTGCCTGCCTACTTAAAAGATGTGCTGAGTTTGGCGGCCGGCTGGTCCCAGCGCAGCGCCATCTCCAAATACACCTTATGCCGTCAATTTGAAGGCAAGGAATACTGACACCACTTGATCCGCCCCACCGCATGACCACATGGAGACAGGCGTGACACACACCCAACAACCGTTCGTCTGCACCATTGAAAGCCTGGGCTTTTCCGGCGAAGGAGTTTGCCGGCATGAAGGCCAGGTTGTTTTTGTGCCCCATGCCTTGCCCGGGGAGAAGGCGGAAGTGCAGATCATCAAACGCAGAAAAAACTTCGCTTTCGCCAGGAACATAAAGGTGCTGACACCATCGCCTGAACGGGTGCAACCCATGTGCCCGCATTTCTTTGGGTGCGGCGGCTGCGCGGCGCAGCATATGGTCTATGAGCTGCAACTGCGCTTTAAGCAGCAAGGCATCCAGGACAACCTGAAACGGGTTGCGAACATTGATCTACCAACCAATCCCGTCATCGGGATGGCCATGCCCTATCATTATCGCAACAAAACAACCTGGAAAGTTGGGCTGGTTGATGGTACCGCTACTGCAGGTTTTTACGCCCCAGCCAGCCATGACCTGGTGAAGGTGGATACCTGCCTGATTGCAAGCATCCCGTCCAACAGCGCCAAAAATGCGGTGGTGAATTGGCTTAATGAAGGTCTTTTGCATGGTGAACTACATCAGGATCTGCCAATATATCAGTTCGTCACCCGTACCAACCAGGCTGGTGAATTGGTCGTCATCCTGCACCTGACTTCAAAAAACGTGCCGCGCGCGGATGCGCTGATTGACGTGCTCAAGCAAGCAGTGCCAGTCTTGGTTTGTGTTTGCGCTGTGGATGACACAAACAAGGTGCAGGCACTGTTTGGCAAACCCTTGCTGCATGAAAGTTTGCTGGATGTTCATTTCCAGCTTTCCCCTTTCTCCTTCTTTCAGGTCAATCACGAGGTGTGCGAAAAGATGTATACCTACGCGCTCAAACAGGCAATTCAAAGTGAAAATAATACCCTGATTGATCTGTATTCCGGCGTTGGCACCATCAGCCTGATTGCGGCCAGGAGATGCCAGACCCTGATTGGGATTGAGCGAAACAAACAGGCTGTCACGGATGCCCGTCAAAACGCGTCCAACAACCAGATTACAAACGTCGTTTTCCACGCAGGGGACGCGGAGGTGATTCTCCCCACCCTGGTTGAACAGGGATTGAAAGCCGATGCTGTCATCCTGGACCCACCGCGCAAAGGCGCGCACGCGGACGTGTTGAAGGCCATCGCGCAGGCGCAGCCGAAGCGTATTGTATATATCAGCTGTCATCCCGCCAGCCAGGCGCGGGACGCCGCGCTGTTGACGGGGATGGGCTATGAAGCCATTTCTTGCCAGCCCTTTGACATGTTCTGCCAGACGGCTGAGGTTGAAAACGTGATGACCTTCATCAAGAAAAAATGATTATTAGTGATCCAGTATTACAAAAAGGAATTGTGTACATTTGACTGAAACCAGGTTGTTCGCGCCAAAGGCCATCCGAAGGATGCTCATCCCGCTTGTGTTTGAGCAACTGATGATTGTGCTGGTTGGGCTGGTGGATACCGCGCTGCTGTCCGGCGTCAACCAGTCCTCCCTGGCCGCTTTTTCTTTGGTGGACAGCATCAACCAGCTGTTGACACAGTTTTTCCTGGCTATTGGCGCGGGCGGTGCCATCATCGCGGCGCAGTATTTGGGGCGTGAAGATAGAAAAGGAGCCGAAAACACTGCCAACCAGGCCACCTTGATGGTGCTTGCGATATCCACCTTGATTGCGGTGCCAGTTATGCTGCTCAAAACCCCCATTCTGCAGTTGCTGTATCCCAAGATTGATATGGGTATCAGGCAGCCTGCCCAGCAATACCTGCTGTTAACGGCTATCTCCTATCCCTTCTTCGCGCTGTACAACAGCGGCACCAGCATGCTGTACGCGCAGGGCTTCAGCAAGCTGTCCATGATGACCTCCATCACCATGAACACGGGCAAAATCCTGATGAACTATGTGTTCATCACGATGTGGAAGATGGATATCCAGGGCGCGGGCCTTGCCACCATCCTCTCCCGTGTGATTGGTGCCGTGATGGTAACCTGGTTTTTGATGGATCAGCACGCGCCCATCCACTATACAAGGCCGTTTAAACTCAGTTTCCGTTGGTCTGCCATCAAACGCATCCTGACGGTCGCCTTGCCCAGCGGCTTTGAGAACATCATCTTTTTAACCTGCAAGCTGATTATCGGCATGATGATTGCCGGTTATTCCGGCGCGATGATCGCGGCCAATGCCGCCGCCAACACCATCTCCACCTATATCAGCGTGCCAGCCAATGCCATCAACCTGGTCACCATTACCATCATCAGCCAGTGCGTTGGCGCCGGGCGTGGCGCGGAAGCCAAGCGCATCAGCAAAATGCTGCAGTACGGCACCATCGCGTCCCTGGCTGTAACCAGCGCGCTGGTGGCCATTTTTATCAACCCCATCATCGGCATGCTTAAACTAAGCCCGGAAGCCTTTGAGCATACACGGCAGATTATGCTGGTGTATTGTGTGATGTCTGTCATCATCTGGACGCCGGCCTTTGGCCTGCCCAACAGCTTGCGCGCGGCAGGAGATAACCGCTACGTAATGTACGCAGCGGTTTTCAGTGTGGTTGTATTCAGGTTGCTTGGTTCATGGGTGCTGGGCAATCTGCTGGGCTTGCAAGTGCACGGCATCTGGTACGCCATGTACCTGGATTGGGCTGTGCGCTCCGCCTTTTTTATCCACCGTTTTAGAAGCGGCAAGTGGCTGCTGCACCGCCTGGTTTAGCCGATAATCATCCGGTTGAGTTCCCTGTCCAGGGTGTCATGCGGCTCCCCTACCAGGCCCACCAGCAAATAGGTATCGTTTAAGGCGTCATATTTTAAATCGCTCAAAAACCGGAAGTTCTCAATCTGGCCGGTGGAGTTGACGTGCATGCGCGGCCCGGTGCAGTGGTGCAGCATGGTGCCGATGTAGATGTGCTGCGAGTCCTTGTAGGTGATGGGCATATCCTGCGTGATCATCTCATTGACCTCTGCCTGGATCTCCGGGATGTCGATGCTTTCCACCCGGTCAAAGCGCAGGTAGAACCCGCGCTGCACATCGCCGTGGGTGTATTTGCCCACGTTTCTGCTCATAAGGGCGTGCTCTGTCAGGTCCTCCGCCGTATGCGCCATGCGCCGGTATTTGATGGAGGAAAAGACGGTCTTCGCGATGTCAGCCGGCTCCGGCCCAAAGACGGTGGGTCGGGTAACGATGATCTCGTCCCCGATGCCAATGAGCAGGGCGGCGTTGAAGTTGATCAATGGATAGATCAGTTCAAAATGCTCAATCACCACGCGCTTGCCCTTTTCCAGGGCAAACAGCACCGCCTCCGCCAGCTGAGGCAGGGATGTGAAGGCGGATTCAAAGCGCACGTCCATGTGATAGGTATGCGCCTGGTAAAACCCGGTTGTGTCGATATCCAGCAGCGGCAGGGGGCGCACGTTGACGCCGTTGTCGTCGTTGGTCAACTCCAAACCCGGGAACATGCCCTTGATCAGCAGGCTTTTCCCGCTGCCCGCGTCGCCAATGATGCCGATTAGGCGGTCAAAGGCGCTCAGGTGGCGCTGGGCGATATCCCGGCCTATTTGCACCATGCGGTTGTAGCCGCGCGGCGCGAAATAGACGCTGTACAGAGGCTCCTGGCTGATCAGCTGGCTCATTGAATCCCTTTCTTAATCCGGCATCTCAACCTGGATGGAGAGCAGGGGCGCGTGTTGCTGCGCGCCGTAGACATCCGTCTCCCCCAGGTCGCCTGAGCACATCGGGCGGACAATGGTCACTTTGATGGCGTGCGCCGGCTCAAAGTGAACAATGCCAATGACCTTATCTGGCGTGATCTGATAAAGCTTACAGATCAGCTCTTCGTTGATGATGTTGTTTTTGCTGACGTAATGATAATTCTCGGCAGAATTGAACATCAAGTCCATGGTCAGTTCATAGGGCCCGCTGTTCTTGCTGCGGATGATGTTCGTCAACTCTGTAATGTTTTTTGTCATCTTAGACCTCCACCATCTCCATCGGGAACCACTCACTTGGATCTTCCACATCCATTAAGTGATACACACTGAACACAAAGACCTCGCCAGCGTGAAAATCACTGGGTGAGTAGGGAAAGGCCAGGTTGCCTGCCGTGGCGCGGCGGCCGGTATAGCCGTAGTGCAGCATGGTGGAACGGGCCGCGGCGCAGATGGTATCCGCGTGCGCCTGGGTATCGGACACCGCTTCAATCACGATGCCAATCTCATGCCCCTCGGCAACCCGGTTTGGCTCCAGCACGCCCATGACACCGTCACGGCCGTAGATGGTAAAGAGAAGCTCATACTCAAAGCCGCGGTCTTTGAAGTTGTCCTTCACGCGCTCAGTGACGCCTTCGATGATTTCGTCAATCTGCGCAATCAGGATGGGGTCCCTCGCGCCGGCGATCGATACGGTACGGTACCCAATGCGTTTGGCGCCTTCCAGCTTGATGGTGTATTTGTCCGTGTTGACGTATTTGCTGCCGCTGACACGGGTGATGCTGTCTGTGGCCTGCGTGAAGCTGCAGGCATACAGGTCCAGATGCCCGCCAGGTCCCGGCAGGATGTAGGGATCGGTCTTCTCATACAGGGTGTGCGCGGCGACAGACACCGGTGTACACTGCCGAATGGGGTTGAGCGGCTCCACATCAAAATGGTCATGCCGCAGGTAGCCAAACATGCAGTCAGAGCCGGAGCCGGGTGTAGCCGCGATGGAGGCGCATTCCAGAATCTTGCCCAGGTGAATGGCCAGGCCCTTGTCAAAACCAGCTCGCAAGGCGGGCGCAGCGAAAACAGCCGGGTCATAGCACCGGCCCGCCAGCACCACCTGCGCGCCTGCATCCAGTGCCTTGATGATGGGCTCAACACCCATCTGCGCTACAACGCGCTCGGTTTGCATCAGGTTTTCTTCATCAAGCTGGCCTGCTGGCGGCAGGGGATGAATCTGTCCAGCCTTTAGTTTTTTGAGCACCTCATCCTTAGGAATCTCCGCGTGGATGACCGCCATCTTGAAGTGCAGGCCCTGCTCCTTCGCGATTTCCTCAATAATCTTGCGGTTCCATTCCAGGTGGGCGTCCGCGCCGCTGCCGCCGGCTGTGCCGATGACAATGGGGATGCCGGCGGGAATCCCCGCCTTGAGCATCAATTCCAAATCCCGCTTGACCGCGTCCCGGTCCGTGAAGGAGACGCCTGCCCCCAGGTAATAGGGACCCGGATCGGTGGAGCCCGCGTCCACCGCAATCAGATGCGGCTTGCGCGCCAGGCCCGCCTCAAACGAGCTGATGGGAAAACCATAGCCCAGGATGGCTGTGGTTGAAAGAATCCGAAACTCATCCATCAGGATGCCTCCTTAGTCCTTGTTGTACACGCCGATGCCAGCCTTGCGCACCGCCAAAATCCGCTGCATCTCGTTGTTGCAGATCATGTAGGCTTCATCAACGCCCATGCCTGGCTTGGCCAGGATTTGCTCGGCATTGGTGGCCATGGCGCAATGGATGCACACCTGGGTGGAGCGGTCCGTCTCGTTGCAGGTGCCGCCCTGGTAGGCGCCGATACCTACTTTTTCGCAGTACAGCACCGCTTCGCAGGTGTTGTGGATGGAGCCCAGATCCGGCGTTTTAACCTGGATCATATGGCCCGCCTTGTTGTCGGCGAAATAGATGATGTCCTCCAGTGTGTTGCACCATTCATCCGCGACCAGCTCCACGTTGATGCCCCGCTTGTCGATCTCCTCGCGCAGGCCGCGCATGTCCCGCATCTGGGCTTCACGGTTGTCAGAATCCATGGGGCCTTCTATGCGCACATGGAAGGGCGCCGCTACTTTTTCCAGCTCTTCCAGGTAATCAGCCATCGCGACATAGTTGGACGCGCCAAACACCTGGCCGATGGTGCCATAGCAGTCGAAATGGAAGACGGGATGGTAGCCTTCATACGGCGCGAACTCTTTCACGCGCTGCTTGAGCCACTTGGCGTATTCCATCAGGTGCTCGCCCTTCTCGCCCAGCTTTTCGACGCTGTTGTACAGCCCGTGTGGCAGGACGGGGGCTGCCTTCATGATCATTTTATCCGCGTTGTTGTAGCGGTCATCACCGGACTGGGTGAAGATGGGCAGCATCTTCTCGGATACCTTGGTGCCGTATTCCTTGGCAATCACGTCACACATGTTCAGCCCCTGGGCTTTGGCGACGGCATCCAGGATGGCCTGGGACACGCCATAGCGAATGGCGGTGTGCAACTTCTTGCCGCTTTCGTCTGTCAGCTCATCAATCTCTTTGGCCAGGCGCTTGAAACTGTCAGCCTGCTGGCCGATTAGGTGGGCGGCCACTTCGTTCTCAATCAGCGGGATAAAATTGTCCGCCAAAAAGAGCGGGTCGCGCCCGCCGGCGCCGGAGTATTGCACCGCCGCGCAGTCGCCCCAGCCATACTGGCCGTTTTCGAGGAATATCATCACAGAGATGGACTCACCCGCTTGCCTTATCCGGCTGAACCCGGGCGTGGCCGTCTCCCCAATATACATTGCGCCATCGGATTTTGCCCCTTGTCTGATGGCCTTCTGGTCATCAAAGTAGAACCCTGTGAGTCCTTTGGAGCATACGATTTTGGTGATTTTCATGATGTCTTCCTCCTCCTATTATTGAGGTCTGCCAACCAGGCGACCTTTTGAAATCGCGTAGATGTCGTCAATGACCATCTGAAATGAAACGCCGCGGTGCTCAGCGTCCGCGCGCTGTTTGATCATGTCCTTGTGGTACGCTACCAATTTGTCATTCAGCGGCAGGCGGCCCACATCCAGCAGGCGGATGGCGCCGTTGTTGTCACGGGCGGGCATGATTTTTCCGGCATTGAAGCGGCTGGGCGCGAAGGGCACGTCAATCACACCAGCTTCAAAGGCGCGGATGGTGCCCAGCACCGCGTCGCCCTCACCCAATTCAAGGGTACGGCTTAAGATGCAGTCGGTTTCCTCATGGATGATGGCCATTTCTTTCTCCAGCCGTTCGCCGTCTGCGATGGCCTGGTCAGCCAGCATCATGATGACCTGCTTGGTGGCGCGCAGACCGGCAGCGTTGGCTTCCTTGGTGGGCACGCCCATGGCTTCATGCGGTGTTTTGACAATCACTTTGGTCGCGTTGGCCAGGGCCGCGACCGCGCTGCCCCAGCAGATGACCGCGAAGGCCTTGGCTTCGTCCGCCGGGAAGCCGCCCATCCATTGGTGCAAGACAGTGCTGACCGTGACATCCTTGTAGCCAAAGCGGTGCAGGTATTCCTCCGTCTGTTGCTTGAGGGTGCGGATGGCCGCGACGTCCTGGATCAGGTTGCCGCACTGGCCATAGCCCACGGTGATGTTCTTGACGCCCTGTTCCGCTGCCAGCAGCGCTTCTAAAATAGCGACGGAGTTGGATACGCAGGGCGGCACCAGGGTGCCCGTCAAGGGGCCAAAGGGCTCGCGGTTGATGCTGATGCCCGCGTCCTCATACAGGCCAATCAGCCTGTCGGTGTACTGCCAGAAGAAGAGCGTATCCTGCAGCGTGGCGTTTTTGGCATAGGGAATATTGTAGGAGATGCCGCCGCCCTCATAGCTGGTGAAGCCGCCGGCAATGGTAATCTCCGTCAGCAAGCGCGCATCCGGCGTGCCGTGGCGCACCTGCACAGGCGCCTTGAGCGCGCTGGTGACCATCCTGCAGCCAGAGACGCCATGGTTCACAGCAGGGAAGCCGTTGAGCATGGCTTTGCCGGAAGTCTTGGACTCCTCAATGCCGCGCTGCGCGTCCTCATAGCGGTTCAGGCGCGTGTAGCTGTCAATGGTGGTGGGCAGCAAATCAGCCTCGCCCTCCTGCTCCAGGTGATTGAGCAGGACGATGTGCTCGTTGATCAGCGGCACACCCGCGCGCGGCTGGATCAGCGTCTTGCCTGCCTTGATGGCTTCGTTCAGCTTGGTGACGAAGCGCTTTTCCTTGGGGATTTGCGCCTGGTAAGCGATCGCTTCATCCAGGTCCACCTCACTCCCCGTAGGCCAGGCTTTGAGGACTTCCTCGCGCTGAGACATGAAATAATCCAGATCCCATTTTTTGTTAGACAACTGCATTTGCTTCTTCCCTTCCAAAAAATTCTAAGAGGAGGTTCAACGCGGTTGATTGCTCATACCCCGCCAATAAACCCAAAGCGGATAACACATAATTCTTATCCGCCGATACATGAAGTTGCTTGGGCGTCAGCGCGAAAGGCTCCTGCAAGCCCAGCGCGTCCGCGATTATCTGGTCGATGCTTTTTGAATAGATCAAGGCGCCACCGGTTACAACCAGGCGCTCCACCTGGGTTAGATCCTTGCCGGTTTGCTGGTAGATGGGGCCAACAGGCGTGTAGACTTGCTCAAGAATACCGGCGTGGCGCGCAAGCGCTGTCGCGATGGCAGCAGAGGCCAGCGCCCTGTCTATGGCAATTTCCTGCTCATCCTCCGGCAACTTGGCGGGGTTCTCGTGATATGCTTGTACCGTTTCGCTGATGGCATCCGCGGGCAGACCACTCAGCTGGGACAGCACCTCTTCCCCTACCGCTTCCTTTATGCCAATGGCGTTGTAGCGCATGCCCAAATCGCCCTCCACCGTGCGTTTGACAAAGGGCTCCGGCAGCCCGCGCAGGACGGTGGTTGGGTTGGTAGGATGGCCTTTTGCGATGGAATAGACATCTGTCGTCGCGCCGCCCAAATCCACAGCGACTAATTCCCCCACGCCTGGCGTTTTTTTGTCGCCTTTTGAAAGCAGCGTCAGCGCGTCCAGCACGGCTGACGGCGTGGGCATCAGGATGCCGTCCACCATGGAGGTAGCCTTGTTTAAGCCCTTGGCCAGGATGATGCGCTTGAGAAAGATTTCCCGGATTACCTTGGCAACGGGTTCGATATTCAGCTTGTTCATCTCCGGCATCACGTTATCAGCCAGATAGACCGGGTGCGAACTGCCCTTCAGCAGGCTTGCGCACTCATCCTGCGCGCTGCGGTTGCCGGCCAGTACGATGGGGAAATCGCCTTTGGCCTGCTTCAGCATGCCCGCGTTGTGGATGATGACCTCGCTGTTGCCGCCATCGATGCCGCCAGAGAGCAGCAGGATATCCGGCTTGATTTTGTTGATGTCCTCAATATCACCAAGCGTTAATTGATAGGCAAAGGTTTTGATGACCTTGGCGCCCGCGCCAAAGGCAGCCAGCTTGGCCGCATTGCTGGTGAGGGTGGGTACCAGGCCGCAGGCAACCATATTGAGCCCACCGGCGGCGCTGGAACAGGCCAGCCTTGCCTCATACTCATAAACGCCACAGGAAGCCTCAAGCGCTGCCATGGCGTTTTGTAAACCGATGGATATATCTGTTGACGCGGTGGTGAAGGCCTGCGCATGCCCCAACACACGCGGCGCATCAAGATCAACCGCTGTCAACTTGGTGTAGGTTGACCCAAAATCGATCAGGAGAACTGCGCGCATGCTTATTTATCTGCCAGGTCTTCATGAAGGCAGGCGATGTCTACCTCCGGCGGGGTTCCCGGGCCAAAGACCCTGTCAAAGCCCATGGCTTTGAAGCGCTTCTCGACCTCTTCAAAGGGTTGCTTGCCAACAACGATATTGCCGCCGACATACAGCAGGATGCCTTTTAAGCCCGCTTCGTCGCATTTCTCGCGGAAGCCCTGGCAATCCAACTCGCCATGGCCGTAGAGGGATGAAACGATGATGGCATCGGCGGCGGATTCGATGGCCGCTTCGATGAATTCTTCCTGGGAGACCATGACACCCAGGTTGACTACGTGAAAGCCAGCCTCTGTGAACGCGTAGTTGAGTATTTGATTTCCAACGGCATGCACATCTGCTCCGATGACCCCAAGGACCAGCGTTTTTCGCATATTTCTCCTCCGAAACCTGATAATATGAGAATAGTCCTTCAACCCCTACTTGTCAATCAAAAGATTGTACTTTTTATTCACTATGCATATAATGAAGCAGCCGCTCAAAGACGAGACGGCTGAAAGGACATTTTCATGCGAATTGGTCTGATGACAGACACATTTTTACCAGTAGTGGACGGGGTAGGCAGGGTGGTTGTGGCTTATGCCAACATCCTGCCTACACTGGGCCATGAGGTTACCGTATCCGCCCCCTTGTACAACACCGGCCACCGGGGCGGCTATCCCTTTGAACTGGTGGATTACAGTGGGTTTAAGGTGCCCACCACACCGCAATACAAGATGGGTTCCGCAGGGCTTGATTCCAACTACCGCAAGCGGATGGACATGATTGACCTGGACCTGGTGCACTCCCACAGCCCCTTTTCCGCGGGCAGGGAAGCGCTGAGGATCGCGCGGCAGCGCAACATCCCCATGATCAGCACCTTTCACTCCAAGTATTATGACGATTTTTTAAAGGTCACCAAAAGTGAGACCATCGCCAAATCCATGGTGCAAAACATCGTCAACTACTATGAAAAATGTGATGAGGTGTGGACCGTCTCACAAACCAGCCGTGAAGTGCTGAAGGAGTATGGCTACACAGGCGAAATCCATGTGATGACCAACGGCACCGAGCAGCGCAGCATCACGGAGGAAGACCTGCAGCTTATCGAGGAAAAATATCAGTTAAACGGCCTGCCTGTACTCTTGTTTGTCGGCCAGATCAACTGGAAGAAAAATATCCTGCGCATCCTGGAATCCGCTGCCCTGTATAAGCAGGAATCCCCGGCGTTCAAGCTGGTTTTGGTTGGCCAGGGCCCGGATGAAAAGGAAATCCGCCAGAAGGCGGAGGAATTGGGGCTGGCTGAGCAGTTGATCATGCCCGGTATGGTGCAGGAGATGCGGGTGCTGGACGCGTTTTACAAGCGCGCGGATCTGTTTGTCTTTCCCTCTTTGTATGACACCTTCTCCCTGGTCATCCGCGAAGCCGCGGCGATGGATACGCCCTCTGTCGCGGTGTGGGGCAGTTGCGCTGCGGAAAGCATAACGCACGGTGTAAACGGCTACTTGTGTGAGGATGACACAGACAGCCTGTATCAGGTGATCAGGCACGCGCTAAGCGACAGGGAGCGCAACAGTGAAATTGGCATAAAAGCGCATGAAACCATCCCCATCCCCTGGGAGGACGTGCTCAAGCAGGCCTGTGAGCGGTATGAGAACCTGATCACCTATTTTGACAAAACACCCACCGCCAGAAGCATGCGGTTCTTTAAGAAACGGGCACAAAACGAATGAATAATGGCACCTTTGATGTAGTGGTGATCGGCGCCGGACACGCGGGCTGTGAAGCGGCGCTGGCCACGGCGCGCTTACATCTGCACACGCTGCTGATAACCCTCAATCTGGACGCTGTCGCCCTCTTGCCCTGCAACCCCTCTCTTGGCGGAACAGGCAAAAGCCAGCTGGTGCGCGAAGTGGACGCGCTGGGCGGGCAGATGGCGCTGATCATTGACCAATGCACCCTGCAAAGCCGGATGCTGAACACCGCGAAAGGCCCGGCGGTGCATTCCCTGCGCGTGCAGGCGGACAAACTGCAATACCAGGCCCTGATGAAAAAGACGCTGCTCACCCAGGACAACCTGGAACTGCGGCAAGGTGAGGTCGCGGAAATCCGCACCCACGCCGGGGCAGTCAGCGGGGTCAAAACCAACACAGGCGAGGTCATTTCCTGCAAGGCGGTCATCGTCGCAAGCGGGGTCTACCTCAACAGCCGGGTGATTATTGGCGAAACCAGTGTGCAGGCCGGCCCCCAGGGCTTGCTGCCAGCCACGCATCTGTCGCGCTCGCTGATGGACCTGGGCTTTGAGTTGCGGCGCTTTAAAACAGGCACGCCCGCCCGGATTGACAAGCGCAGCATCGATTTTGAGCAGATGATTCCCCAACCCGGTGATGAACCCACACAGGCCTTTTCCTATCTGAAGCGGGATATTCCGCAAAACCTGATGAGCTGCTATTTGACCTGGACCAATCCGAAAACCCACGAGATCATCCAGGAAAACCTGCACCGCTCCCCCATGTTCTCCGGTGAGATCAAAGGCACGGGCGCGCGGTATTGCCCCTCTATCGAGGATAAAATCCATCGCTTCGCGAACAAGGACAGCCACCAGGTCTTCCTGGAGCCGGAAACGCAAAACGGTCTGGAGTGGTATGCGCAGGGCTTGTCCTCCAGCCTGCCGGAAGACGTACAGCGGCCGATGTACCGCAGCATCAAGGGCCTGGAGCGCGCGGTGCTGACACGCCTGGCCTACGCGATTGAGTATGATTGCATCGACCCGACAGAGTTGACCCCGGCCATGGCAGCACGTAAGGTGCCAGGCCTGTATCTGGCCGGGCAGATCAACGGCACCTCCGGCTATGAGGAGGCCGCAGCCCAGGGCATCATGGCGGGCATTAACGCGTCACGGTATATCAAAGAGCAGGCGCCCTTCATCCTTACCCGGGATATTGCCTACATCGGCGTGATGACGGATGACTTGAGCAGCAAGGGCGTGGATGAGCCCTACCGCATGATGACAGGTCGTGCGGAATACCGCCTCTCCCTGCGGCAGGACAACGCTGATTTGCGCTTGACCGCTCTTGGACACCAGGTGGGGCTTGCCAGTGAGGAGCGCCTGAAGCGGATGGAAGAAAAACAGCGGCAGACAGACGCCCTTTTGCGTTACTTCCGCGAGGAAGGGCTGATGGATGCTAAAAAACGGGGCGAGCCAGTCCCCTATCCGGCTGATACAGCATACTCTGATGAAGCGAAACAGCAGGCGGATATCCTGATTAAGTATGACGGCTACCTGCAAAAAGAGGCCGCCCAGATCAAGGCAGCCTCCGCGATGGAGAACCATAAAATTCCAGAGGATACGGACTATCACATAATCTCATCCCTGCGAATCGAAGCCCGGCAAAAACTGGCCCGCCAGCGCCCGGTTTCCCTTGGCCAGGCGTCCCGCATCCCCGGCGTCAACCCCGCAGACATCGCTGTACTGTCCGTATGGCTTAAAAAACAGCGGGGATCAGGCGAACAATCAGGCTGATTTATTCTTCCAGCAATGCTGCCTGCAGCATCAAAGCGCACTCGATGCGCTTTTTTAATAATTCGCAGCCATAGCGGTATAAGCCGCTGATGCTCCCCGTCGCGTGGTAGGCATTGGCAGCGCACCCGCCGGCGCAGTACAGCTGCGCCCAGCAGTCCTTGCACTCCGGGTGGGAAAGCATGGTATTGCAGCTGAACTCTTCCTGAATCTCCCGGTTCGTAATCCCCGTATCCAGGGTGCCCAATTTGAAGCGCTCCTCCCCCACAAACTGGTGGCAGGGGTAAAGATCTCCCTGCGGTGTCACAGCCAGGTACTCCGTGCCGGAACCGCAGCCGCTTAAGCGTTTGTGGATGCAGGGACCATGCTCCAGGTCAATGTTGTAATGGTAAAAATCAAACCCGCGGCCTGCGCGCTTGCGCTTTAACATTTCAAGCGCCAGGCGCTCATACTGGTCAAACAGTGTGTGTAAATCTGCTTCCGTCAAGGCTTCCGGGTCATCGGGCGCTGTCACCACCGGCTCCATGGAGAGCTGGGTGAAGCCCAGGTCTGCCATGTGGATGATGTCCTCAAGGAAATCCAGATTTCCTTTTGTATAGGTGCCGCGGATGTAGTAGCCCTGATCGCCCCGTTTTTTTACAAACTCCTGAAATTTGGGCACAATGGTTTCGTAGCTGCCCTTGCCCTGGTGATCCACCCGGAAGCGGTCGTGCACTTCCTGCCGGCCATCCAGGCTCAGCACCACGTTTTGCATCTCCCGGTTGCAAAAATCCATCACATCGTCGTCCAGCAGGACACCGTTGGTGGTCAGCGTGAAGCGGAAGACCTTGTTGTGCTCTTTTTCAAGCGCCCTGCCATGGGCGACCACTTCCTTGATCATCTCCCAGTTTAAGAGCGGTTCCCCGCCAAAGAAGTCCACCTCCAGGTGCTTCCTTTTCCCGGAATGCGCGACCAGGAAATCAAGCGCCTGCTTGCCGGTTTCTACGCTCATCAGCGCTGCCTCGCCCTGATATTTGCCTTGCCCGGCAAAGCAGTAGCTACAGGCCAGGTTGCAGGCGTGCGCCACATGCAGGCAAAGCGCCTTGATGGTGGAGGTATCCTTCCTGGGTTCCATCGCGCTTAAGTATTCGTCCGTTGTATACAACTGCCCCGCTTGCTTGAGCGCGTCCAGCTGATCCAGCAGTTCATCAAGCGCAGCCTCAGTCAAATCCGGCTCATCCGGGAAGGTTTCAAGCACCTGTTTGATGGTGTCCTCCCGGCTGTGCTGCTCATACAGGCGAATCGCCTCCAGCGATACCTTATCCGCCACATGCACAGCGCCAGAATACACATCCAGCGCGATGGAATAGTCATTGACTGTAAAAACGTGGATCATGTTCCTCCAAAAAAACCGCCCAAATCAGGCGGTTTACAAACTGGTATTGGCGTATTGCCGCAGTTTATTTTTTGTCCTGTTCGCAGGGCTGGTTGGCAACACCGCAGGAGGTCTTGCACGCGGACTGACAGGATGTCTGGCACTCGCCGCAGCCGCCCTGGCGCATGCTGGCTTTCAGGTCACGGGTTTTAAGGGTTTTGATCTTCATACGTATCACCTCAATCACAATGTGACTGCATTTTATCGTTTTCCCAAACCCATGTCAAGGATTTGCCATCACCCAGCCTGGGTGATATACTTTGACTTGCTGAATTGACCTAAGTATCCTGGCGTTTTTCATCCCGCCTGGCCTTGAAAAACCGGTCAAGCAGCGCCTTCGATTCCGCTTCCAGCAGCCCGCCCTCACACAGGGTGCGCTTGTGGAAAACGGGGTCCATCGGCAGGGCATATACGCTGCCGCAGCAGCCGTACTGGGTATCAAAGGCGGCATAGACGCAGCGGTCGATGCCGGACATTAAAATGGCGCCCGCGCACATGGGGCAAGGCTCCAGGGTAACATAGATTGTGCAGCCCTTAAGCCTTGACGTGCCAAGCGCAGATTGTGCCTGGCTGATGGCCAGCATCTCCGCGTGGACCAGCGCATCACCGCGCGCAAACTGCTCATTATGGGCGCCAGCAATCACCTGGTCCCCTTTCACAATGACAGCGCCCACGGGCACCTCGTTTTGATCTGCCTGCGCCAGGGCCAGCGCCCTGCGCATGAAACGAACATCCGACATGGTAGCACCCTCCTACCTGCAGTGTACCATACGAACCCTAAAACAGGAGGAAACATGATCAACAAAACTTTGGAACTCTTGGACCAGCGCCGCTCACACCGCGCGTACAAAAAGACACCGCTTACGGATGAGCAGATAGACGCGCTTGTTTATGCCGGCATCTCCTCCCCGTCTGCGAACAACCATCAGCCCTGGCACTTCACGGTTGTCAAAAACCAGGAGCTGTTAAATGAAATCAATCAGGAAGCGTGTAACAATGTCATGCGCCTGCCCGAAGCCTCGCGCAACGCGCGCTTTGTGGACCCGGACTTTCATATCTTTTATCACGCGCCAGCCGTGATTTTTATTTCCGCAATCAACCAGCCGGGCAAAAAGCTGGATTGCGGCATCGCTGTCCAGTCCATTGCCATCGCGGCGCAAAGTTTGGGCTTGGGCAGCGTCATTTTAGGCCTGCCCAATTTCGCCTTCCAGGGGGATAAAAAGGAAGCCTTTGAAAAAGCGCTCCACTTCCCCAACAATTATGAGTTTGCCATCGCCATCGCCGTTGGCCATCCGGACGATGAAAAAGACGCGCCGGTGCGTGACTATCAAAAAATCAGCTTTGTTGACTAAGCATCCTTTCATTTAGGAATGGAGGAACATATGAGCCTTACACCGATGAAAAAAACTGCCCTGGTAACCATCCTGCTGCTGGCCCTGGCGCTTGTTGCCGCCATCCCGGCTCTGGCCAATACGGCGCAGCTTTCCGGCACCGTCTTTTTGGACCAGAACGGGAACGGCCTGTTTGACGCGGGCGAGAAGGCCGTTGCGGACGCGGAAGTTTCCCTGATCAACGTATCCGATCAGTCTGAGCGCCTCATCGCGCAGGTCACCTCCGGACAGGACGGGCAGTACCAATTTGCCGGTCTGCCTGCCGGTGACTATTACCTGCAGGTCAGCCTGCCCAAGGGGCATTTCTTTACCGTGCCGGCAGAAGGCGGCAGCATCACGCTGCCTGGCAGGGGCCAAAGCAGCAAATCCCCCGCTTTCACGATTGCGGAGGGCGAACAGGTGAACAAGGTGATTGGCAGCATCAAAAACAGCGCCTACATCAACCTGATTGCCTTTGGCGACCTGAACATGAACGGCGGCAGGATGTCAAGCGAGCCCTTGCTGCGGGATGTGTTGATACAGCTGGTGTATGAGTTCAACGGCCAGTCCTATGTGATCACTGAGGGCACTACCAACAAGGACGGCGAGTTGCAGCTGAGGGAATTGACACCCGCAACCTACCGCATCGCGGTTACCATGCCCGATCCCTATATCATTGGCCCCCTCGGCCAGAAGGTTAATCCCTTCTACAATGTAATCCCGCCCACAGAGAACAACCGCGGCGTGTCCGAGCCCTTCGTGCTGGAACGCAGCATCGGCATGGGCATTGGCGGCGTCAAGGCTGGCACGCTGCGCGGCAGCATCTGGCATGACAGCAACATGGACGGCGCCCGCAATGACAACGAGGGCGGCTACCCCGGTATTGTCCTCACCCTGACGCACCTTGAGATGAACGTCACCAGAACCATCACCACCACCCAGGACGCGGAATTTAGCTTTGAACACCTCCAGGCGGGCGAATACAGCATCCAGACGGATTTGCCGGAGGGTGTCATGTTTGCCCTGCCCGGCAGCCCGTCGCTGTTTACGGATGGCTACGCAAGCAGCCAGTCCATGAAATTGACCGTGCGGGAGGACGGCGCGACGCAGCTGGAGCCCATTGGCGTCATGCCCGCGTCCAGCGTCATTGTCCATACCTTCCACGACAGCAATGTCAACGGCCTGCCTGAAGAGGGCGAGCCGGCCTTCTCCGGCGCGCAGGTGGAGGCGTTGGTAGATAACCAGGTAAAAGTAAGCGCGCTGACAGACGCGGCGGGTACAGCCGTGCTGCCCAGAGTGCGCCATGGCGAGGCGACCATTCGGGTCAGCCTGCCGGACGGACAAATCTTCAGCGTATCCGGCGGCGAAAACGGCAATGCCTTCCACAGCAAGACCGCGGCATCCGTCCAAAGTGTCACCCTGCCCTTGCAGGCGGGCGAACAAGGCACGCTGTATGCGGGCGTCACCTTGCCCTCCAGTATAACCGGTGTGCTGTTTGATGACAGCAACCTCTCCGGCGTCCGGGACGGCAGCGAATCCGGTATCGCGGGCTTTGTGGTGCAGGCAATCAATGAGGCGGGCGACGTGGTCGCGGAAACCACCACGGACACAGAAGGCGCCTACACCCTGGACAACCTGGTGCCGGCCAACTACCGTGTGCGCTTTGTGCTGGTCAGCCCCTATGTGTTCTCCGCCCTGTCTGAAACCGGGCAAGGCACCGAAAACAAGATCGCCGAACAGGTTGTGGAATACGGCCAGATCAATCCCATCACCTTGACGCCTGGGATGACCGCGGCGCAAATTGACGCTGGCGCATTCCGCTCCGCTGTGATTCAGGGCAGCATTCTGCTGGGGGATGACACCATTGGCTTTGACGGCGCGTCCGGCGGGCTTGCCGGTGTTCGCGTCAACCTGCTGAATGAAGACGGCACGCCTGTTTCCGAATACACCAACGCCATCAGTGATGAACAGGGGCAATTCTCCTTAAAAGGCGCGCTGCCTGGGGATTATGTGTTGACGTTTGAACTGCCCCCCCATGCCAAGTTCAGCCAGCCTTTGGTGGATGACCTGCAAATCAAAAGCAGCCTGATTACCGTCAAGGCCAGCGACGAGTTGACCTTAAACCCTCTGTTCGCGGTTAAAACAGGGATTGTTTCCGGAACCGCCTTTGTTGACCAGAACAATGACGGCCTTATGAACGAGCAGGAAACGGCCCTTGGGAATGTTTCATTGACGCTCACTGACCAGAACACCCAGCAGGTGTATACCGCAAGCACAGACGCCAACGGCAAATACCTGGTAGAGATGCTGCGCCCCGGCACCTATGATGTTACCGTCAGTTTGCCGGAGGGCTTTGGCCTGGATCAAAACGACGCCAGCATTGTGCCTGCAAACATCGACGGCACAAGCGCCGCGGAGCTCACCATCAAAATGGGCAGCCGGGTTGAAAACAGCCTGCTGCCCGCAGTCAAACCCATCGTCCTTCAGACCACGGCATTTTATGACAACAATCTAAACGGTGTTTTTGACGCCGGTAGCGACACACCCTACGCGATTCAAGCCAGCCTGACCCATGCAAGGACGGGCATCATCACCAACCTGGTGATGGACGAAAACGGCCAGTTCACCAGCGGAAAGATGTTCCCGGGCAGCTATGACCTGGTGACCAGCCTGCCGGATTTACACCTGTTGACCGCGCCACAGGACGCAGTAAACCAGCAAAACACCTGGAGCAAGTCCATCACGCTGGATGAAAACAACGCCAATTTGCACCTGGCTGTGGTCCACCTGGGCAGTCTGGAAGGCAGCGTCTGGAACATGGACGGCAGCACCAAGAACGTCGCCGGGTTGACCGTAAAACTGCTCGATGAATCCGGCAGAACACTTCAGGAAACCCTCACCAGCGAGTCCGGCTTATACCGGTTTGAAAAATTGATGCCCATCTCCTACCGCCTTGAAACACAGCTGCCGGAAAGCTACCGCTTTGCAAGGCAGGTGGACACCACACAGAAAGCCAGCGTCATTCTGTCTGATCAGATGGGGATGGACCAATCCGCCGGCCGCAGCGAGTTAATCAAAGTCAACATGGGCGAAAACAAGAAAAACCAGGACATTGGCATGGGCGCCATGGGCAAGCTGGGCGATTACGCCTGGCTGGACCTTGACCAGGACGGCATGCAAGACCGCGATGAGCCGGGCATCCCGGAATTGGTCATCAAATTGTACCAGTATGGGCAGCTCAGCGCGCAGACCACCACCGATGCTTATGGCCGCTACCGGTTTGACCAGCTCTTCCCCGGCAGCTATACGCTGGAGGTGGAGATGCCAGACGAAATCAAGCCGACACTGCGCCAGACGCAGTTCCCGCTTGTCGCCAGCATTTTAGAGCAGGCGGATGGCAACATCGCCCGCGCGCAAAATGTAGTGGTGCCCAGCGGCGGCCGCAACCTAAACGCGGACTTGGGCTTTGTGCTCAAGCAAGAAGGCCGCTACCCTGCCTCCCTTATGAACCTGCCCACTAAGGACTGGACCCGGATGAACGAGCAAAACCCCAAGCGCTGATACAGCTTTCGTTTCACCACCTAAAAAGCTGCCCGCAAGAGCAGCTTTTTATTGTTTAAGCTTCAACTGATGTTGATCAGTCTTCCTCGTCCTCTTCGGGCAACTCGGCGTTGTGGTAGACATCCATCACGTCGTCGTTGTCATCCAGCATGTCCAGCAGCTTCTGGACTTTCTCCAGCGTTTCCGCGTCCGGAATGTCCATTGTGGTCTGCGGGATCTTCTGCCGCTCGGCGGACAGGAAGGTGAAGCCATCGCTCTCCAGCGTATCCCGGACGGATGAGAAATCTGTAGGCGCGGTGTAGATTTCATAGCCATCCTCTGAGACCTGCACATCCTCCGCCCCTGCTTCCAGAGCCTTCATCATCAAATCATCCTCATCAATGCTGGGGCTGCTTTCAATCATAATCAGGCCTTTGAAATCAAACAGGTAGCCCACAGAACCTGTTGTGCCCAGGGAGCCGCCGTTTTTATCAAAGATGTGGCGGACTTCAGACGCCGTCCGGTTGCGGTTGTCCGTCACCACTTCCACAATGACCGCGATGCCGCCCGGCGCGTAGCCTTCATAGGTGATCTCTTCATACACCACGTTGTCCAGTTCACCGGCTGCTTTTTTGATGCTGCGGGTGATATTGTCATTGGGCATGTTGTTGGCCTTGGCTTTGGTGATAACATCGCGCAGCTTGCCGTTGGTGGAGGGGTCACTGCCGCCCTCACGCACAGCCAGCGCGATCTCACGGCCGATTTTTGTAAAAATCTTGCCGCGCTCCGCGTCCGCCTTGCCCTTTTTATGCTTGATGTTTGCCCATTTAGAGTGACCTGCCATTGTGTCTCATTCCTCTCGTTAAAGTGTTTGTATCATAGCATTCCGCTTTTTTCGCGTCAAACCTGTGTGCTTTTAGCCCCTTACATTGTCTCCCGCAGCGCGACTGCCCGGTCGGGATGGTTGGTGATCAGGATGTCCACACCTGCTTCCATGATCAGGCGCATGTACCGCTCATCGTTCACTGTCCACACGTTTACCGCGCCTTGTTGCCGCATCACCTCTGCATAAGCCTCCGGGTTCATCAGCACATCCGAAAAATGCGGGTGCAGCGCGTCCATGCCGGAAGCTTTCAAATAATCAACCGGTGAGAGCAAGCAGCAGTCATACAGCAGGCCGCAGGCAACGGACGCATCCATTTGCTTGAGCCTGATCATGGAATGGTGGTTGAAGGAGGAGTACAAAACCCGCTTTTCCATCCCATATTTCGCTACCAATTCAAGGCAGGCTGATTCCAGGCCTTCATAGGGCAAACGGCTGTTTTTCAGCTCGATGTTGATGTGCAGCCCGGTTGGTTTGAGCAACTCCAGCACCTCTTCAAGCAGCGGCGCCTTGGCCTCCGTATACTGCGGATGCGGCTTATTGAACAAATGCTTTTTGATCTCCTTCACCGTGAGCATGGACACCAGCCCGATGCCGGTGGAGACGCGGTCAATGCGCTCATCATGGGTGACGATGACCTGCTTGTCGCGCGTCAGGTGGACGTCCAACTCTACCCCTTCCGCCTGCTGATCCACCGCCAGCTGAAACGCTTCCAGCGTGTTCTCCGGCGCGTAGCCGGAGGCGCCCCGGTGCGCGTAAATCTTTGTTTTCATCATAAGTCCTTCTTTCAATAACTGTCATTCAATGGGTTCTTCCAGCACAGCCAGGGCTTCCTCCGCCAGGCGTTTCTTCCTGTTCCTGCGCAGGGTGAGCGTCTGGTCAATAAATACCGCGAAAAAGCCAACGATGATGAAGAGGTAATAGGTGACAAAGCGCCAGATCAACAAGGCGGCAAAGAGGGAGGCGTCCGGGAAAAAGTTGCGGAAAAACAGGTAAAACCCGCCCTCCTGCGCGCCGGAAGCCCCAGGCAAGGGGGTGAAAGACGCCGTGATGTACAGCAAAAACTGGACTGCCAGCACCTGCACATAGCTGTGGCTGGTCAGTGAGAACCCGCGGTAGATAAAGTACAGCACGCTCATCAGCGCGGTCACCTGCACCATGGAAATCATAAACAGCACCAAAAACTGCTTGGGCTTTTTGGTCAGGATTTCAACGCTGGAATGAAAATCTGTCAAGGCGGCATCCAGGCGGGAAGAGGTCCGCTCCCTGTTTTTGATCAGGCGCAGGCGGTAGCCCAGGTTGACAAAAAAGATGATAATTGCCCGCACCAGGTTGCGGTTGATGGCAAGCAGGATGACGATGGACACCATCAGGGAGTTGAAGAAGAAACCCAGCGCCACCAGCCATACGCCCCGCCCCAGCAGCATGTGGATGTAGCTGCCCTTCAGGATCCACAGCGCTGCGCCAATGAGCAGCAGGGCGCATTGCCAGCAAAAAAACTTCACCGCCAAGGAGGAATACCCGATGCCGGAGGGCACACCGCGCTTTTTGAACGCGAAGGCCTGCATGGGCTGGCCGCCGGTGGCAGCAGGCGTGATGGAAGAATAATACATCCCAATCAAACCAACCAGGTTACAGGAGCCCCAGGTGATGGGCACCTTTTGAAAATAAAAAAATACCCGAAGGATCAAGCCTTCCAGCAGCACATGTGTCGCAAAGCACCCCACCGCGCCTGCCAGCCACCAGGGGTTGATGGTGGTAAAGGCCGTCAGGATGAGCTGCGGATCCCCGGCTTTTGAGACCAAATACAGCATCAGCAGCAGCGTGAGCACAATGAAGCCAATATTCAGCAGCATGCCGCGTTTTTCTTTGCTCAGCTTTGCCATAAGCCCTTTCCACGTTGAATGTATAATGCCAGTACGCAGATTATACCATCAACAGCGCGTCTTGTCACCAAAACCGCGGGATTGAAGGCTGTTTGCGGGATATGCTATGATAATCAGAAGGGAATGCCGCACCCGGCACCTATCCCTGGCCACCCTCTGCTTATGATAGAAGGTGGTCCATCAGCATCACTGGAGGCATACATGATCGTCGCAAAATTCGGGGGTTCCTCCCTGGCGGACGCCGCGCATTTCTATATGGTCAAGGACATTCTGGCACTGGAGCCCAGGCGCCGCTATGTCGTCGTCAGCGCGCCTGGCAAGCGCAGCGATACAGACCAGAAGATCACAGACCTGTTGCTCACCTGCCACAACAAGGCACAGCGCGGCGCTTCCTTTGACGCCGAATTTGCCCTGGTGACAGAGCGCTATCAGGATATCGCGCGGGAGCTTGAGATCGATGATCATATCATTGACAGCGAGTTGATGGAGGTCAAAAGCGCCCTGCAGACAGGCGCCAGCATCTCCTATGTCGCCAGCCGCGGCGAATACCTGTGCGCCAAACTGTTCGCCAAATGGATGAATCTTCCCTTTGTTGACGCGAAGGACATTGTGCGCTTTGACAGCCTGGGTAAACTGAACCAGGCTGCCACCCTGCGCCTCATCAAGGAAGCGCTCAAAAAGCACAGGCAGGCGGTCATCCCTGGTTTTTACGGCGCGGACGAAGAGGGCAACATCTGCACGTTCACCAGAGGCGGCAGCGACGTGAGCGGCGCTTTGGTCGCGGCTGCCATGGATGCGGATTTATATGAGAACTGGACGGATGTCACCGGCTTTCGCTCAGCCGACCCGCGCATCATTGAGGATGCCAGCTATATCAGCAGCCTGACTTACCGCGAATTACGGGAACTGAGCTATATGGGCGCCAGCGTCATGCACGAGGAAGCGGTATTCCCGGTGCGCAACGCGGGCATCCCCACCAGTATCAGAAACACCGCCAACCCCCACCACCCCGGCACCTTGATTGTGCACTCCCTGCGGCAAATCGGCAAACTGCCGGCCGTTACAGGCATTGCCGGCAAACGCGGGTTTACCACCATCATCCTTGAAAAAATGAAGATGAATGATGAGATCGGCTTTGGACGCAAGGTGCTGTCGGTGCTGGAAAAACACCGTGTCAATTTTGAACACCTGCCCACCGGCATTGACGCCTTGTGCGTGATGGTGAATACGGATACGCTTAACTCCAAGCGCGAGGTTATCATGGAGGAGATCGAGGACGCCGTCCATCCGGATGCCATCAGCGTGCAGGAAGGCATCGCGCTGGTCGCCTGCGTGGGCGCCGGCTTGTTCAAACTGCATGGCACCATCGCGCGTTTATTTACCGCGGTGGCAGAGCAGGGTATCACCATCCGCACGATGTTCCAGGCGCCCAGCGAGCTGTCCATCATCATCGGGGTGGATGAGCACCACCTTGAGGCAGCTATCAAAGCCATCTATGACGCTTTTATCAGGGAATAATCACACACGCTGCAAGAAATCCACACCCTTGCGCGTTTAATAGGTAGACACTTATGAAGGAGGTCGCAATGATGAAGAAATTATTCAGTCTCTTGCTCGCAACCCTGTTATTGCTCTCCCTGGCACCCTTGGCCCTGGCACAGCAGTCCGCGCTGCCGCCGGAGCGCTTAATCAACCTGGAGCACAACGCGCCCAATACCGGCAAAATGCTGCCAGAACGCTTTGACCCCTACCAGAACACCTACCTGCTGACAGTGGCCAGCTGGGTGTCACGCATCACCTTTACCCCCACCACCTCCGCCCCCAATGCGGTGGTGACTGTGAACGGCCAGGTGGTCGCCAGCGGGCAGAAATCCCAGATCATTCAGATGACCAACGACCCGCAGGCTGTGCAGGTGACGGTATCCGTCTATGGTGAGGGCAATGTGCTGACAGCGCAAAACACCTACACCATCTACCTGCAGCGCCGCCCCAGCGAGCGCAGGACGCGTGTGTCCGCAGGCTATATCACCAACATTGATATGGCAGACGGCATCGCGACTATCAGCGCCGATCTGGTCAGCATCAAGTATCAGGACAAAACCAACCTGTCCACCTTTGTGAACGAAACGGTGTATCTGTATAAGTACAAGACCTCCCCCAACTGCCTGTTCTACTATGGCACAAAGAATAACCCCGTGCGCGCGGCCAACGCGACGGAGTTTACCAACAACTATCTAAATACCGGCAGCAACCTGTACTACCTGGTATACATTGAGGACGAGATTGTCGCTGTCATGCCCTACGCGGCTGACTGATTAAATAGGCGGCGCAATCGCGCCGCCTTAGACTATAAACAAACTAACTCCTGGGGAGTTTCAGAGGGCGCAGTCCTCTGACTAAAATCGTATCGAGTGGCTTTGCCGCTCGGGCGGGGCATTGCGTAGCAATGCATTCCACGCATTTTCGCTGACCGCGAGCACAGCTCGCAAGCGAAAATGCCGGTTCCTCCAAACCGACAAAGTGTCCGCAGACACTTTGTCGACAA
>DUQZ01000032.1 GCA_012837525.1 Clostridiales bacterium
AAAAGCCCTCCCCCGAAAAAATATTAGTGTTCTTCAAACGCGCCAAATCAAGCCTGGCTCCAGGTCCGCCAGCGTGCCGCAGGCGGTCCGGGCCATGGCGCCCCTCAATTCCTCGGTGGCACGGGTGATGACGGCGGATACGCCGGGGGCGCCTTCTGCTTGCAGCGGCGGCATGATGACGCGGCCCAGGCAGGCGGCGTCCGCGCCCAGGGCCAGGGCCTTGAAGGCGTCATAGCCATCGTTGAGGCCGCAATCCACGAAGATCTTGAGCTTGCCGCCAACAGCCTTGACGATGTCGGGCAGCACCAGGAGAGGCGGGATGGCATAGGGCAGGATGCCGTGGTGGTGGGAGACGACAATGCCGGCGGCGCCCAGGTCCTGCGCCTTGAGCGCATCGGTGACGCTGAGCACGCCCTTGATGACAAAGGGTAACTCGGCAGTGTGGATGAGGGCGCGCAGCTCGGCTTCGCTCATGGGCGCCATGGGGATGCCCAGGACGACGTCGTGTTCGCCCTTGTGGTTGAAGCTGTGGTCCAGGTCCATGCCCAGGGCCAGGACGCCGGCCTGCTTGGCGTGCGCAATGCGGCGGTCAATCATCTCCCGGTCGGCGTAGGGCTTGATGATTTTGATGACCTTGGCGCCGGTTGAAAGCATCTGCGCCAGCTCCTCCTCATCCCCCATGCCGGCAAAGCAGGGGGCGTTGGTATCCGCGCAGGCCTGCGCCATCTGCACCATGCCGTTGCCGTCCTTGCCCTTTAGGTGGGAGAGCGCGGCAGTGGCGATGGGTGTGGAAAAGGTATGTCCAAAGAGGGTGAAGCTGGTATCGGGCAGCACAGCGCCGATGTGGCGCATCTCGATAAGCAGGCTGTCCAGGTACTCGCGGGTGATGCGGTTGGCATCCCCGGCGTGTGTGCGGTCTGGCATAGTATCTCCTTTCGCCTAGTGAAACGGACGCCCCAATGCTGAGGCGTCCGTTGGTTATTCGGTTGGTGTTAAACCTCAGCCTTGAAAAAGGACCTCGTTGATGACGCTCTCCAGGTATTCCTGGCGGCCGGAGCCGGGCAGGGGCGCTATGCCCTTTTTGATGGCGATGTCGGACAGCTCCGTCAGGCTGGCCTCGCCGTCACGGATCTTCTTGCCCAGGTCGCTGTCAAAGGAGGCGTAGCGCTCCTTGACAAATTCGTCAATGCGGCCGTCCTCAATGAGGGCCACAGCTTTGATGAGGCCCAGGGCAAAGCTGTCCATGCCCAGGATGAAGCCTTCAAACATGTCCTCATAGGTGTAGGAGGGGCGGCGGTTCTTGGCGTCAAAGTTGAGACCGCCGGTGAGGCCGCCAGCGCGCAGGATCTCGAGCATCGCCAGGGTGGTGCTGTACACGTTGGAGGGGAACTGGTCGGTATCCCAGCCCAGCATGTCATCGCCCTGGTTGGCGTCCACGGAGCCCAGCATGCCGTTGATGGCGGCGACGCGCAGGTCGTGCTCAAAGGTGTGGCCGGCCAGGGTGGCGTGGTTGGCTTCGATGTTGAGTTTGAAATCCTTGTCCAGGCCGTACTGGCGCAGGAAGGCGATGGAGGTGGCGGCGTCAAAATCGTACTGGTGCTTCATGGGCTCCTTGGGCTTGGGCTCAATGTAGAAATCACCCGTGAAGCCGATGGAGCGGGCATAATCCACCGCCATGTGCATGAGGGAGGCGATGTTCTCCTGCTCAAACTTCATGTCGGTGTTCAGCAGGGTTTCGTAGCCTTCACGGCCGCCCCAGAACACATAGCCCGTGCCGCCCAGTTTGACGGTGCACTCGATGGCCTTTTTGATGGTGGCCGCCGCGTGGCAGTACACATCCAGGGAGTTGCTGCTGCCGGCGCCGTTCATGTAGCGGGGGTTGGAGAACAGGTTGGCGGTGCCCCACAGGCACTTGATGTTGGTGCCCGCCATCTTGGACTTGATGTAATCGGTGATCTCATCCAGGCGCGCGTTGGTCTCCGCCAGGTCCTTGCCCTCGGGCACCAGGTCCGCGTCGTGGAAGCAGAAATACTCGATGCCCAGCTTTTTCATAAACTCAAAGCCAGCATCCACCTTGGCCTTGGCGTGTTCCATGGTGCCGGGCTCGGCGCCAAAGGACTTGTCCGCGGTGCCGGGGCCAAACATGTCAGCGCCCGTGGCGGACAGGTTGTGCCACCAGGCCATGGCAAACTTGAGGTGGTCCTTCATCTTTTTGCCGTGGATGACGCGCTCGGCGTCGTAGTACTTGAATGCCAAGGGATTTTTGGATTTGGGCCCCTCGTACTTGATCTGGGGCAGTTTTTCAAACAAAGACATGATTCCCCTCCTATTGTTCGTATTGAATCGACTTCATTATACCACATCAAGGGTTGATTGCAACCAAACCGCCTGATTTTTTCAAAAATTTTGGTTTTTAATGTTCAAATCAGACAAACGACTGCCTGGTCAATATCCTGCTTATAACCTGGATAAGGCAACCCAAGACTCCTTGAGGGCAGGGTACAGTTGCTGGAACAGGACATGATAGCGGGCGTAGGTTTTGACGTTCTCTTCATCCGGGTTGAAGGTATCACCCAGTTCAACCAGCTGCTCGCAGGCGGCTTCCACGCTGTCATAAATGCCAGCGCCAACACCGGCTAAGATGGCGACACCCAGGGCGGGGCCTTCGCTGCTTTTGATGGTCTGCACGGGGCAGGCAAACACGTCCGCCAGCACCTGCCGCCAGAAGGCGGATTTGGCGCCGCCGCCGGTGAGCAGCATGTTGTCCGGCGTCACGCCCATGCCGTCCAGGATGTCCAGGCTGTCCTTCAGCCCAAAGCTGACGCCTTCCATCACCGCGCGGATGAGGTCGGGCTTTTCATGCATGGCGGACAGGCCAAAGAAGCCGCCGCGGCAGTCCGGATCCAGGTGCGGGGTGCGCTCACCCATCAAATAGGGTAAAAAGAGCAGGCGGTTGGCGCCAACGGGGCTGCCCTCGGCCAGCTTGTCCAGCAGGACGTAGGGGTCCTCATCCATGCGCTCAGCCAGGGCCACTTCCTTTTCACAGCAGGTGTCGCGGATCCAACGCTTGGAGAGCCCTGCAGACTGCATCACGCCCATCACGTGCCAGGCGCCGGGCACGGCGCAGCAGAAGGTGTGTACGCGGCCTTTTGGGTCAATGGCCAGCTTGCTGGTGTGCGCGAAGACCACGCCGGAGGTGCCGATGGTAGTGAAGGCGCGCCCGTCAACAACGGTACCGGTGCCCACAGCGGCGGCCGCGTTGTCCCCCGCGCCGCCCACGATGAGCGTATCCATTGAAAGACCTGTCAGTTTGGTCGCTTCCGCGCTGACATGGCCGGTAACCTCAGGCGACTCGTAGACCTTGGCCAGCAGGTCCTTGTCAATGCCCAGTTTGTCCAGCACCTCCTGGCTCCACTGGCGCTTTGGCACGTCCAGCAGCTGCATGCCGGAGGCGTCGGACACCTCGGTGGCAAAATCTCCGGAGAGCTTGTAGCGCAGGTAATCCTTGGGCAGGAGGATGTGATGGCAGCGGTCGTAAATTTCCGGCTGATGCTTTTTGACCCACATGATCTTGCTGGCGGTGAAGCCTGTCAGCGCGGGGTTGGCAGTGATCTCAATCAAGCGCTTGGCGCCCACCGCGCAGGTGATGTCGTCACACTCCTCACCTGTTCTCTGGTCTGCCCAGATGATGGAGGGGCGCAGCACTTCCCCCTGCTCATCCAGCATCACCAGGCCGTGCATCTGGCCGGAGATGCCCAGCGCCGCGATGTCGCGCGGGTCCACGCCGCTTTCGCGCACCACAAACGAGATGGTGCTAATGGCTGCCTGCCACCAGTCCTCCGGGTCCTGCTCTGCCCATCCATTGTGCGGATGGTACAAAGGGTATTCAGCGGATTTGGCGGCCACCACCTTGCCTGATTGATCAAACAACACGCTGCGGGTGCCGGATGTGCCCAGGTCGATGCCCAACAAATATTTCATTTCTACTTCCTCCTGTCCTCAGCTGGTCGCGGTGTTTAATTATTGATTTCGCCAAATGAAGGATAGTCAAAAATCGAGCCGTTGTCAATCAGGCTGTGTTGGATCTAGTCATATTTTAAACAAGGGCCGCGCTCAGCTGTCCTTCAGGTAGTCAATCAACGGCTGCAGGTAGTCCTCATCCACCCAGTCGCGATGCTGGCCCATGGCCTCCGCGAAGGCCTTCATCCAGGGCTCATAGGTGGCGGGATCCCGGGATTTAATGTGTTTTTCCAGCATCTTGCACAGGATTTTGTCCTTTAAGGTCATTTTATCCTCGTCCCAGGCGCCGCGGGCGTAAAAGACAGGGATATCCTTTAAATCCTGTTTCAGGTTGCGCGCTTTCATCTGCGAAAAGGCTTCCTCCTCATAGGGCGAGGCGCCCACGCACAGGATGGCCAGCTTTTTGTCCGCAACCCGTCCATAATGCTTCCGCAACACCCCGATGCCCGCGATATCGCTGGCATAGAGGGCACCCGCCAGCACCACGGCGTCATAAGGGGCAAGGTCTGGCACGCGCTGCGCATCCAGATCCACCGCCTCACAGGGCAGCTTGGCCTTCAGCATCTGCGCGTATTTCCGGGTGGACCCGTATTTTGACTTGTACAACAGCAAGATTTTGCGTTCGGTCATCCTGTTGGTAGCCTCCATTCATCTGTTCGTTCGGGGATTGATGCCTTTTATCATTGCCTTTCACCTCCGATACCAAACACACGAGGTAACGCAATCAGGAGCCGAGGAGTTTTTTGTCTCCGCTAAGTCGAGTGAAGGAGGAGTAGCCGCAGTGCTACGTTGACTGAACGAGACAACGCGGAGGCGAAAAAGAACCGGCTCATGGAAGCGTTAGTGAGTGCGTTTGGTATCTAACCAAAGCCGCCGCCATGCAAGGAGGGATTGCACAGCGGCAGCAGGAAAAGACGGTTGCATGGCCTATTGGCCTATACTGAACACACGAGTTAACACAATCAGGAGCCGAGGATTTTTTGTCTCCGCTAAGTCGAGTGAAGGAGGCGTAGCCGCAGTGCTACGTTGACTGAACGAGACGACGCGGAGGCGGAAAAAGACCGGCTCATGGAAGTGTTAAAGAGTGCGTTCAGTATTACTTAAACAGCAAGCTGTCCTCTGTCTCCGGGTCAAACAGCTGCACCACCTTGCTGGCGAAGCTGAAGTAAAGAGGGCTGCCGGCCGTGAGTTTCCTGCGCTTTTCCTCCGTCAAATCGATGGTGGGCATGCGCAGGATGGCTGTCTGGTCATCGGTGATGGAGACGTGCAGGTGCAGTTCGCTGCCCATCATCTCGTTCACGTTGAGGGTGCAGGGGATGGCGTTTTCATGGTCCTCAAAGCGGATGACCGCGTGCTCGGGCCGCACGCCCAGGATAACCTTCATGGTATCCACCTGGTTTTCACGCAATAGGGCCGCGCGCTCCGCGTCCAGTTCCATCTGAATGCCGTGGGTAGCCAGGCTGTAGCTGTCGCCCTGGCGGGTCAACTGCGCGTCGAAGAAGTTCATCTGCGGGCTGCCGATGAAGCCGGCGACAAACAGGTTCTTGGGCTTGTCAAACACCTCATGCGGCGTGCCCACCTGGCGGATGAAGCCGTCCTTCATGATGACGATGCGGTCGCCCAGGGTCATGGCCTCGGTCTGGTCGTGGGTGACGTAGACAAAGGTGGTGTCCAGCCTGCGCCTGAGCAGAATGATCTCCGCGCGCATCTGGTTGCGCAGCTTGGCGTCCAGGTTGGACAGCGGTTCGTCCATCAGGAAGACCGCGGGCTCACGCACAATGGCGCGGCCGATGGCCACGCGCTGGCGCTGGCCGCCGGAGAGCGCCTTGGGCTTTCTGCCCAAGTATTCCATAATGCCCAATATCTCTGCCGCCTGCACCACCTTGCGGTGGACGTCCTCCTGTTTTTCCTTGCGGATGCGCAGGGAGAAGGCCAGGTTCTCATACACCGTGATATGCGGGTAGAGCGCATAGTTCTGGAAGACCATGGCGATGTCCCTATCCTTGGGCTCCACGTCGTTCACCACGCGGTCACCGATTTTGAGGATGCCTTCTGAGATATCCTCCAGCCCCGCGATCATGCGCAGGGTGGTGGATTTGCCGCAGCCGGAGGGGCCGACAAAGACCACAAACTCCTTGTCCTTGATTTCCAGGTTGAAGTCCTGTACGGCAACAACCTTGTTGTCATAAATTTTTTTGACATGTTCCAATGTTACGCTTGCCATTGCAGTATCCTCCTCAACCTTTTACGGCGCCGCCGGTCACGCCTTCCACATAGTAGCGCTGCAGGATAAAGAACAGGATGGTGATGGGGATGGCCACCAGCACCCCGCCTGCGCAAAACCGTGTGAAATAGCCTTGTAAATCGCGTGTGTTCATCCAGCGGAACAATCCGACCGCCACGTTGTAGCTTTCGCTTTTGCCAAAGGCCACATAGGAGGCGAACACATAGTCCCCCCAGGGGCCCATGAAGCCCATGAGGATGGTATAGATGACAATGGGCTTGGACAGGGGCATGATGATGCGCTTGAACACGTAAAAGCGCGTCGCGCCGTCAATGCGCGCGGACTCGTCCAGGGATTTGGGGATGGTATCAAAGAAGCCCTTGGAGATGTAGTACCCCATGCCGGAGCTGGCCACATAGATTAAAATCAAGCCTGGTATGGCGCCCTGCTGGGTAAGCCCCAGCTGCTTGAGCAGGAAATACAGGGCAATCATGGTGAGGAAGCCCGGGAACATGCCCAGCACCAGGATCATGTTCATGATGAAGCGGCGGCCGCGGAAGCGCATGCGCGAGAGCACATAGCTGACCGACAGCACCATGATGGTCTGGATGACCGCGCAAACCAGCGCGATGATGAGCGTATTGGTGTACCAGCGCAAATACTGGCTCTCCGGCTGGAAGAGGAAGCGGTAGTTATCCAGCGAGAACTGCTTGGGGATGAGGTAGCTGACCATGCCGCCGTTTTCCGTTATATAGGAGCGGAAGGACTGCAGCACCAGGAACACAAAGGGCGCAAGCCAGATGATGCTGATGATGGTCAATACCACATAGATGCTGGCGTTCACCCGCCGCTCATGCCCTTTGCGGCTGCGCAGCTTATGGGGGGGATGGACTTCCCTGATGACGCCGGCTTTGTGGTCTACAACGATGTCGACCTCCGGTATCCTATCTTCTTTTGCCATTACTGGAAATCCTCCTCATTCCTCACCGACGGGATCAAGTTGTAAACCGTCAGGTTGATCACCGCGGTGATAATAAACACGATGATGCCGATAACGGCCGCCAGCTTGTAGTTGGTGTCGTTCACCGTCATCTTGTACAGCCAGGTGATGAGCAAATCGGTATATCCCGCGTTGCCGGCCAGCTCCATGGACAGGGGCCCGCCGCCGGAGAGCAGGAAGATGACATTGAAGTTGTTGATGTTTCCTATAAATGAGGTGAGCAGATAGGGCCCTGTCACAAACAGCATATAGGGCAGGGTAATCTTGGCGTAGGTTTGCATGGCGTTGGCGCCGTCAATGCGCGCGGACTCGTACAAATCGGCCGGGATGTTCATCAAAATGCCGGTCGCGATCAGCATCAGATAGGGGATGCCGATCCAGATGTTGATGACGATGATGGTGATGCGCGCCCAGGTGCCGTCTGTCCAGAAGGGCAGGGCTTTGTCAATCCACCCCCATTTAAGCAGGTAGGTGTTGATGAGCCCGTCCGCCGCGAACATTTTGCTCACATACAACAGGCTGACAAACTGCGGGATGGCGATGGTCATCACCAAAATGGTACGCCACATTTTCTTGAGCTTGATGCCGCGCTTGTTGATCATGATGGCCACCATCATCCCCAGGAAATAGTTGAGGAAGGTGGCGAAGAAGGCCCAGATCAGCGTCCACAGCAAGACCTGGGAGAAGGTGGAGCCAAAGTTGGCGCCGCCAACAGACAGCATGGTCTTAAAGTTGGACAGCCCCACCCAGGTAAACAGCTTGCCGGGCGGCTGGTGCGAGTAGTCATAGTTGGTGAAGGCCACCAGCACCATGAAGATGATGGGCAATACCGTAAACATGAAGATGCCCAGCATGGGCAGCGCCAGCAGGGTTTTGTGGAATTGGCTGTCGGCCATCGCGCCCAGGTCATCCTTGGCGGATTGCAGCTTTTTGCCGCTTTTTAAAATTTGCTCGCTGATCTTGTTCTGTTTGATGTTCACCCGCCAGGTATAGATAAAGGCGATGATGAAAAAGATGGTGAGGATGCCGTAGAGCAAAATCAAAAAGCTGTTGTCCCCGTAGGTGGTGACCCGGTTTTTGGTGGTGGTCTGCACCGTGCCCAGAGTGCCCAGCTTGGCCAGGTAGGACCCGCCAAAGAACAGAATATAGAGGTTGAACACCAGCTGAAACAGGAAAAACAGAATGCCCCGCAGGTACTGCCCGCGGGCGAAGGAGCCAAAGCCCATCACCACATAGGAGACGCGTGTCTTCCAGTCCCCGTGCACAAAGGTCTGCACGATGTCCGCGATTTCTGACCCGATCTTTTTAAAGAACGCGCCGATCCAGGACACAAGCGTCAGCAGGCCGCGGACCAGCCGGCCGGGCAGGCTGATAAAAAACCGCGCGAACTTGTGGGCCATGCGCGCGCCCCTGCTTCTTCTTAGATCTTCCAAATTCGTCATACGATCACCCACCTGTTCTGCTCAAAGAGCGCCGGATAGATTCAAGCTGGGGGCTTGCGCCCCCAGCTTGAGCAGAAACGGTTTATTTTACGAGGCTGATTAGGATGTCCTGGAAAGCGGTGAGGCGTTCCATCAGCTGCTCGTCTGTCATGTCGTCGAGTTTGCCGGCGATGATGTCATCGCCCAGGCCGGTGGCGGTGCTCCAGTAGTCGTTGGGATACTGGCCCTGGCCGATGGAGAAGTTGAGCTGCGCCGCAAGCGCGGACAGCGCGATGTCTTCCTTGACCGCGTCCAGCTGCTGCGCCTTTAAGTTGGAGGGGCCCCAGCCAAACTGCTCAAAGCGGGCAGCCTGCACATCATAGGAGGTGAGGAACAGAGCCAGCGCGTCACAGGCAGCCAGTTTGGCCTCATCCACCTGGGGTTTGACGCCCAGCATCTTAAAGCCGCCAAAGCCGGAGAGCTGGTAGGTCTTCTCGCCCACGGTGAAGGTGGGCAGTTTGGCCGCGGCGTAGTTGTCACCCAGGGCATCCTTCACAGGCTGCGCGTCCCAGGTGCCGTCCACGATGGCAGCATAGTCAGAGGCGTTGGAGGCGGAGGAGCCGTTGACAAACGCTGGGCTCTTCGCCAGTGCGATCATGCCCTTGATGGCATCCAGGCCTTCAGGGGAAGCGTAGTTGATGTTGCACTTGACCAGGTTGCCCTCGTCATCCACATCGTAGGTGACAAAGGCGCCCGTGCCAAAGAAGAACGCAGTCTGGTACCAGCCGGAGTTGATTTCAAAATAGACCTTCTTGCCGGCTTCTTCCGCCTGCTTGAGCACGCCTTCCAGCGTGGACGGATCGGTGATGACGGACTTGTCATAGTACATGAAGTAGCCGTTGTCGCTGGTCATGGGGTAGGCATACAGCTTCTCGCCCAGGGTGACCGCGGCGACGGAGCCGCCGTCGTTCTCTTCCTTGACGATGGCCGCGTTCTCATCAGACAGCTCAACCAGGGCGCCGGCTGCCACCAGGCGGGCCAGCTGGTCCTGCGCGAAGCCGTAAATGTCCGCGCCGCCTTCAACGTCGGTGATCATGTTGGAGGCGGAATCGCCCTCGCCAACCGCCTCAACCAGCACGTTCATGTCCTTGTACTCGGGGTGGGCGGCCTTGAATTCTTCGGCCTTGGCCTTGGTCAACTCGACCATGTTGTCAGCCACCCAGATTTTGACATCGCCGGAATAGCCTTCCGCCGACGCGACGCTCATGCCCAGGGACAGCACCAGCGCCAGGGTTAGCATGATGGATAGGAATTTCCTCATAGTTCCTCCTCTTTTTGAGTGATATCACTCTTTTATTATGTTGATGAAAGGTACAGGGTACCTTTATCTTTAGCGCGATTATAGCATATGGGCATTTGTCTGTCTATTCGAAACTTTGACAAATCGGCACCCCACAAAGATTTTACATGCCCGGCATCCGGTTGAGCCTGGCGTCATCAATCTTGCCCCAGGCGCCGGGGCCTTCGCAGACAACGCGCATCCCCACTTCCACCACATCGCCTGCCTTTACATCGATACCGCTGATACGCGGGCTGTGCCAGCTGTTGTAGTGGGTGATCTGGCTGGGCGCCTGGTGGATGAGCTCCCCGTTGATCATGACAAAGCTGTAGATTTCCGTCTGCCCGCCGTCCCCGCCCTGGATGGAGATCTCAAAGGCGTACTGCCCAGCCGGCAAATCCCGCACCTGTTGTGAGAGGGTGAAGTCCACGCTGTCTTTTTTAGCGGAGTAGAAATGATAATGCCGCGTGCCTTCCTTCGCGTCCGTCTTCTTCTCCTCCACATACAATTGGTCGGCCTGCTTGTGGTCCACCGCTACCCACATGCTGGTGTCCTCCTCCTCAAAGCTACCGTTTTTCAGGTAGTTGAACTCTACCATGTTCACCTGGCAGACTGCTGGTGTGCCCTCCGCCTTGCCTGTTATGGTGTAGGAGGCCACGCCGCCGGTTTTCAGTTTGCCAAGATCAACATCATCCCAGATGACGGGCACCTCCCGCGTTGAGCCGTCATTCATGACAGCGTGGACGGTACCTGGCAGGGTGATGTCCTCGTTTAAATCAAAGGTCACTTCCAGCTGCGCGATCGCGTCCACTTCAAGCGGCACCACATTGCCTGTCCTGAGCAGTTGAAACAGTTTGAGCGATTCCAGCGCCGCGCCGTTTTTGTCAAAGAAGGCCTGGTTGTCCCAGGCGCTGCCGCCGTAGTATTGCCCCGCGTCCTTGGGGTCATAGGCGGCGGCGTAGCTGGATGCCCAGCCGGCGCCGTGCTCCTCCCACTTGCGCTGGTTTTCTTCATAGGTGCCGCCCACAGTAATCCACGCGCCTTCCCAGTAAAACACGCCCAGGCCGCCAATGCTGTTCACAGCGCGGATGACATCTGCCACCGCGTTGGCCTGGCCCTGGATGCTGATGGGGTAGGGCGTTTCGTAATTACTGCCTTCGCCGATGGCGTTGGGATGGTGGTCCGTATCCTCCAGGGTGTTGGCGTAGCTGGTTTCCATCACCAGCACCTGCTTGTGGTAGGTGGTTTGCACCTCATTTAATACGGCGGTCAAATTGTCCAGCGTGCCGTGCCAGAAAGGATAGTAGCTGCTGGCGAAGATGTCATAATCCAGCTTGTAATAATCCAGTTTGGACGCGTAGTTCATATAGCTGCCCGCGCTTTCGGGGTTGGCGAAATGCACGGCAATCTTGATGTTCGGGTCCACCTCCCGCGTGGCTTTTGCGCCCGCAGCCATCAGGTAATAGATGTTCATCCAGGTGCGCTCCCCCGCCATGCGCCCGTTGGTTTCGTTGCCCAACTGCACCATGCCGATGTCCGCGCCGGCTGCCTGCAGCTGCGTGAGGGCGTCCAGCGTGAAATCATACAGCGCGGCCTGCTTTTCCTTGATGTCCATGCCTGCCCAGGCTTTGGGCGCCTGCTGCTTCCCCGGGTCCGCCCAGAAATCCGAATAATGGAAGTCCACCAGCAGCTTCATCCCGTTTTCCGCCGCGCTCTGGCCGATTGAAATGGCGGTGTTCAGGTCGTTGTTGCCGCCGCCATAGCCGCGGCCGGCCTCGTCAAAGGGATCGTTCCAGACGCGCACGCGGATGTAGTTGATGCCGTTGTCTTTAAGGATTGAAAACAAATCGCGCGCCTTGCCGTCAAAATCCCGGAAAGTGACGCCGCTGTTTTCAAGGGCGATCACGCTGCTGACGTCCATGCCCAGGATAAAATCCTCCGCCAAATCCTGCTTGTGTACATACAGGCTGCTGGATTGCGCTATGGCTTGGGGCAGCGCCATCATCAACGACAAGACGGTGAGAACCAGCAAGCATTTTTTCACGGTGCCCTCCTTATTTGTTCTGCAGATACGCGATGCCAAAGGGCTGCAGGGTAATCATGGTCTGCTCCCCCGCTATCTTCGCGTCAGAAGCTGTTTCGCCCACATCCAGGGTGTCCAGCAGCGTGTATTCGCCGGGGAGGGTGACCGCCCGCGCCTCCTTGGCGGAGAAATTGACCGCGATGATGACAGTTTGCCCCGCCCATTCGCGGCTCAGCACGCAGGTGTCGTCTGTCACATCCAGGATGGCCAGTTTGCCCCGCGCGATGGCGGGCATATCCAGTCGCTGGTGGTTCATCTTTTTGATGTAGTTGAGGATGGAATAAGGGTCCTTTTGCTGGGCGTACACGCCCGGGTAGGCGTATTCCTCCCGGGTGACGCCGGGCGGCTTTTTTGTGACCTCGTCCTGATCCCACAGCATGCCCAGGCGCTTGTTGGGGTCCTCCCCCGCGCCCACCATGCCGATCTCCTCCCCGTAATAGGTAAAGCTGTGCCCGCCCATGAGGGAGAGCAGCGCGTGGGCAAACTTGACGCGCGCCGGCGCCTGGCGGCCCTGCACCAGCCCCACCGTTCGGCCCGTGTCGTGGTTGGACAAAAAGGGCGCCAGGATGTACCCATCCAGGGATTCCTGCACGATTTGCAGATATTTGACGTAGGTCTGCGCGGGCTTGCGGGCCCTGATACTGGCCGCGATATAGCCCTCCGCCTGGGCAGCCGGGAAGAGGAAAAAGCTTTCCAGCCCGCTTTCATAGTAATCGGCAATAGCGCCCAGGCCTTTCCAGCACTCGCCCACCAGGTAGCTGTCCGGTTTCAGCCGCTCGCTCTCCTCCTCCAAAAAGCGCAGGAAGGCGATGTTCTCCGGGTCCTTGCCGGTAAAAAAACTGGTGACCGCGTCCAGGCGAAAACCGTCCACACCTACGTCATTCAGCCAGAAATCCATAATCTGGATGATTTCCTCGCGCAGATCAGGGTTGTTCAGGTTCAAATCCGGCATGCTGCCGCCCGAAAACTGCTCCTCATAATACCAGTCGGTGCCGGGCAGTTTGACGAAATTGCTGCCCGATTCCTGGGTGAAGTTGTAATAGGCCACCTTGGGGTGATCGGGCCGGCCCTTTTTGAGCGCCTCCACAGCCTCCAAAAACCAGGGATGGCGGGTGGAGGAATGGTTGACCACCAGGTCGATGATCAGCTTGATGCCCCGCTCATGGCAGCCTGCGACCACCGCGCGGAAATCATCCAGGGTGCCGTAGACCGGGTCCACATCCAGGTAGTCGGTCACGTCATATTTATGGTAGCTGGGGCTGGGCATGATGGGCATGAGCCAGATGCCGGTATAGCCCATGTCCTGAATATAATCCAGCTTGCCCAATAAGCCTTTAAAGTCCCCGATGCCGTCGCCATCGCTGTCGCTGAAGGAATACACAAACACCTCATACCAGTTGGTGGGGTGCGCGTCCGCCAGCGCGGGCAAACATCCCAGCAGCAAGCAGAGGGCCAGGATGCCGCAAACAAGACGTTTCATGCGTTTTCACGCTCCTTTTATCTTAATCTGTCCGCTTTGATGATACCACAGGGGCAAGCAACCCGCCAATTGTTTGGCCTGTGAAACTATGCTATACTGCACACAAAGCAAACAAAAACAAAGGGCGCAAGACCTGCGCCGATGAAAGGAATCCTGCATGCGTCAAAGCGGTATTCTGTTACACATCACCTCCCTGCCAGGCCGTGAGGGCATTGGCACCCTGGGGCGGGAAGCGCGCGGCTTTGTGGATTTTCTGGTCAAAGCGGGCATGAGCATCTGGCAGGTGCTGCCCATCTCCCCCACGGGCTATGCCGAGTCCCCCTACCAGTGCTTTTCCACCTATGCCGGCAACCCCCTGTTAATTGACCTGTATACCTTAAAGCGGCAAGGCATCCTCAAAAGCGAGGCGCTGCCGCCAGCATCTGATGAGCCGGAATTGATTGACTACGCCCCCATCATCGAATACAAAAACCAGATGCTGGGGCTGGCCTTCACCCAGTCCTACAAAAAACTGAAGAAAAAGGTGGACGCCTTCCGCGCGGAAAACGCCCTGTGGATTGAGGATTTTGCCCTGTTCATGGCCATCAAAAAACACTTTGGCGGCATCTCCTGGCAGGAATGGCCGGATGAGGCCATCCGCATGCGCAAGGCGCGCGCGCTGCGCGAATACCAAAAGGAGTTAAAGGAGCAAATTGACCTTGAGGTCTTTATCCAATACCTCTTTTTTGAGCAGTGGTTTGCCTTGAAGGCATACGCCAATGAGCGCGGCATCCGCATCTTTGGCGACATGCCCATTTACGTGGCGGAGGACTCCGCCGATGCCTGGGCCAACCCCGCCGTCTTCCAGCTGGACAAACACCGCCGCCCGGTCAAAATCGCGGGCGTGCCGCCGGATTATTTCGCGGTGGACGGCCAGCGCTGGGGCAACCCCCTGTATGACTGGCGGTATTTGAAGCGCACCGGGTTTGAATGGTGGATCAACCGCCTGCGCGCCATGGCCCGCATCTTTGACATCACCCGGGTGGATCACTTCATCGGCTTTGCCAACTACTACGCGGTGCCGGCGGATGAGGACACCGCGCGTAACGGCGTCTGGGTCACAGGCCCTGGCCGCGCCTTCTTTGACGCGGTGAAGCGTGAGCTGCCGGGCATGAACATTGTGGCGGAGGACCTGGGCGCGGTCAGCCCGCGGGTGCGCAGGCTGCTGGATGACACCGGCTACCCCGGCATGAAGGTGATGACCTTTGCCTTCTCCGGCGACCCATATAATGAGCATCTGCCCAAGTACCACGAAAAGAACTCACTGGTGTATACCGGCACGCACGACAACAACACCCTGCTGGGCTGGTGGGCAAACGCGCCGACGCATGAGCGCAACAATGCCCTGCTGGCCCTGGGTATCCGCCATGATGAGGAGCTGACTGAGGCCTTTATCAAGGCCACTTTAAACAGCGTCGCCAATACGGCCATCATCCCCATGCAGGATGTGCTGCGCCTGGGTGCGTCCGCGCGCATGAACCTGCCGGGCAGCGTGGGCGGCAACTGGCAGTGGCGGATGAAGCCCAAGGCCACCAGCAACAAGGTGGCGGCATGGATCTATCAACTAAATGAAGAATCTGGCAGGCTGCCAGAGAAGGATTTGCCGTTTTAATCAAACATGCCATCAATGAAGGCGGGGAGCAGTCCCCGCCTTGTTTTTATTAGTATAAAACCAGATAATTGTCGATTTCCCACTGGCTCACGCGCTGGCGGTAGTCCTCCCACTCCTTCAATTTGCCGCAGGCGTAATAGCCCGTGATGTGATCGCCCAGCGTCTGACATACCAGGTCATCCTGCTGCATGCAGGCGATGGCTTCGCTCAAATTGGCGGGTAGGGCTTCAATGCCGCGCGCCTCGCGCTCTGATTGCGGCATTAAATAGATGTTCTCCGCGATTTCCGGGGGCGGCGTCAGCCCCTGTTTGATGCCCGAAAGGCCCGCTTTGAGCAGCAGCGCCAGCGCCAGATAGGGGTTGCAGGAGGGATCCGGGCTGCGCAATTCAAGCCGGGTGCCCCGGCCGCGGGCGGAGGGGATGCGGATCAAAACCGAGCGGTTGCGCGCTGACCAGGACTTGTAACAGGGCGCCTCATATCCCGGGACAAGGCGCTTGTAGGAGTTGACCAGCGGGTTGAGCACCGCAGTCATGCCGGAAATGTGGTTGAGCAAGCCAGCAATAAAGCTGTAGGCCTCGCCTGACAACTCCTTCTCCCCCAAAGGATCGTGGAAAAGGTTCTTGCCGTCTTTGAACAGGGACATATTAGTGTGCATGCCCGAGCCCGCCACGCCATAAAGGGGCTTTGGCATAAAGGTGGCGTGCAGCTTGTGCTTTTGCGCGATGGTTTTGACCGCCAGCTTGAAAGTCATGATGTTGTCCGCGGTCTTGAGGGCCGAGGCGTACTTGAAATCAATCTCATGCTGGCCGGGGGCGGATTCATGGTGGGAGGCCTCAATCTGAAAACCCATGTCCTCCAGCGCCAGGCAGATGTCCCGCCTTGCAATCTCCCCCCGGTCAATGGGCCCCAGGTCAAAATACCCGGCCTCATCATTGGTGTGGGTGGTGGGGTGGCCGTTTTCATCGGTATGGAAAAGGAAGAACTCGCACTCCGGCCCTACGTTGAAGGTGTAGCCCATCTCGTCCGCTTCCTGGATAACCTGCTTTAGGATATGCCGCGGGTCGCCCTTGAAGGGCTGGCCGTCGGGCGTGTAGACATCACAGATTAAGCGGGCTTCATGCTCCTCATGCCCGTGCCAGGGCAGGCGCGCGAAGGTGGACAGGTCCGGGTGCAGCATCATGTCCGACTCCTCCAGGCGCAAAAAGCCCTCGATGGAGCTGCCGTCCACCGTCACCTGGTTTTTGAGCGCGCGGTCAATCTGGGAGGCATTGATGGCGATGTTTTTGAGCTGGCCAAAGAAGTCCGTAAACTGCAGGCGGATAAAGCGGATCCGCTCCTCCTGAATAATCTGCTTAATCTCTTCCTTGGTCATGCTGCCACCTGCTTTCTAAAGTCAGCCCGTTGGGCTGTAAGCCTTATCTTATGCCCGAACACAAAACAGGGTCAAGAAAAGCGCGGCAGGCCGCGCCATTGTGAACAAACAAAAAACAATGCTTTACAGGCTGATATCAGAATCCAGGCTTTCCTCCCGCGCAAACGGCGCCAGAATCTGTGCCGCCTCGCCCTGCACATAGTCCTCCGTCTGAGTAACAGCCAGACCGATATAGTCCGCGGGGTTCAATAAGCCCTGCAAGTCCTCCTGGCTTAAGCCAAAGGCAGGGTCATTCGCGATTCTGTCCATCAGGTCGTTGGGCAGGCCTTCCTCCTTCACCCGCTTGCCGGCCGCCATGGCATGGGTGCGGATGCGCTCGTGCAACTCCTGCCGGTTGCCGCCCTTCATCACAGCCTGCATTAAGATGTTTTCCGTCGCCATGAAAGGCAATTCCGCCCGCAGGTGCGCATCCATCATGTTGGGGTAGACCACAAGGCCTTTTACGATGTTTTCATACAGGGTAAGCACGGCGTCCGCCGCCAAAAAGCCTTCCGCCAGGGACAGCCTGCGGTTGGCGCTGTCGTCCAGCGTGCGCTCCAGCCACTGGGCGGCGGCGGTGTGTTCCGCGTTGGCGGCGTTGTTGATGATGAAGCGGCACAGGGCGGCCATGCGCTCAGCGCGCATGGGGTTGCGCTTATAGGGCATGGCAGAGGAGCCGACCTGCGCTGTCTCAAAGGGTTCCTCCACCTCCTTCAAATGCTGCAGCAGGCGCATATCGTTTGAGAACTTGTGCGCGCTTTGCGCGATGCCGGACAGGATTTGCAGGGCGCGGGCATCAAACTTCCGGGTATAGGTCTGGCCGGAGACGGCAACCGGGCGGGAAAAGCCCATCTTCTGCGCGATCCGCGTATCCAGCTCCTTCACCTTGCCCTCATCCCCTTCAAACAGCGAAAGGAAGGAGGCCTGGGTGCCCGTCGCGCCCTTGCAGCCCAAGGGGCGCAGGGTGTCCAGAAAGTGGTTGATCTCCCCCAGGTCCATCAGCACATCCTGCAGCCACAGGGTGACGCGCTTGCCCAGGGTGGTGGGCTGGGCGGGCTGGAAGTGGGTGTAGCCCAGCATGGGCAGGGCCTTATGTTCCAAGGCTTTTTGGGACAAGGCGCGGGCGGTGCCCAAAACCCGCCTGCGCAGCAGGCGCATGCCCTCCTGCAAAATCAACACATCCGCGTTGTCCGTCACATAGCAGGAAGTGGCGCCCAGGTGGATGATGGGCGCGGCCTCCGGGCACACCTGCGCATACGCCTTCAGGTGCGCCATCACGTCATGGCGCAGCTCCTTTTCAAAGCGGGCGATAACCTCAAAATCCACGTCCTCCGTATGCGCGGCCAGTTCCGCCACCTGCTTGTCGGTGATGGGCAGGCCCAATTCCTGTTGCGTCTGCGCCAGGTACAGCCACATGCGCCGCATCAGGCGCGCGCGATGGGCGGGCGAGAACAGCGTTTGCATCTCTTTACTTCCATAGCGGGTGGAAAACGGGCTTTGATATCTTTCCTGGCCTTGCATTGGGCACCTCTGCTTTCTTTAATACCCTGATAATAAAAGGACTTGCCCCTGGCGTCAATCACTTGACAGTGGGGAACGCAGCGCGTACCATAAAGCCATCAAGACAAGGAGGGCTGCACGCGTGAAGAACACCGCCTGTTAAGTTCTTTTTTTGGACGAAGCACGAGGGCTTTTTACCTGTGCTTTCACAGGGGGTTTTCACATGGCAGTCATTCAAATACAGGACTATTTTTTCGCCTACAACGGCAATATTACGCCGGTTTTTGAGGGGCTCAACTTTCATATGGATTCCAGCTGGCGTCTGGGCTTGGTGGGCCGCAACGGGCGCGGCAAAACCACGCTGCTACGCCTCTTGGCCGGGCAGCTCAAGGGACACGGGCAGATCATCAGCAGCCTGCCCTTTGACCTCTTCCCCTATGAGGTGGACTTGGACCGCCCGGCGGGCGAGGCGCTCATTGACGCGCTGGCGCCCTATACGCAGTGGGAAACGCAGATGCGGGATTTGCTTTCGCAATCAACGCCTGAAGCCATCCGCCAATATGGGGAAATCGAGCATCAATACAGCTTGTTGGACGGCTATGTCATCCGTGATTACCTGGCGCGGGAAGCCGCGATGCTGGGCGTACCACCCGAAAACTTGGACCGGCCCTTGTCCACATTCAGCCCGGGGGAGCAAACGCGCTTGAAGCTGGCCGCGCTTTTTTTGCGCAAAGGCCATTTCCTGCTCATTGACGAGCCCACCAACCACCTGGACACCGCTGGCCGGGCGCTGGTGGCGGACTACCTCAAAACTAAGTCGGGCTTCCTGGCCGTTTCCCACGACCGGGACCTGTTGGACACGGTGTGCACGCACATCCTGGCGCTGGAAAAGCAAGGCGCGCGCGTGGTGGCCGGCAACTACAGCACCTACCGGAAGAACAAGCGCAACCAGGATGAGTTGGAACGCGAGCAAAACGAGCGTATCAAGGCGGACATCAGGCGCCTGAAGCAGTCCGCCCGCGAAAAGTCCGATTGGAGCGATCGGGTAGAGGCCACCAAAATCGGCCAGGGCCCCTGCGACCGTGGCTTTATCGGGCACAAGGCGGCCAAGATGATGAAGCGCTCCAAGGCCATTGAAACCCGTATCGCCCGGCAAATTAAGGAGCAGGAAGCCCTGCTTTTAAATGTGGAGCAAACAGCGCCCCTCAAACTGCAGCCGCTGCCCCCGATTGGTCCGGTGGTGATGCGCTTTGACAAAGTGGGTTTTGGCTACGGGGACAAGCCCCTGATCCAGCAGTTGGATCTGATGATCAAGCCCGGGGAGCGCCTGGCGCTGACCGGCCAAAACGGCAGCGGCAAGACCACCCTGCTCAAGCTGATGAAGGGGGATCTGACGCCGACTACCGGCAACATCTGGCAACCCAGGGGGCTCATCCTGTCCTATTTGCCGCAGACCAGCGCGCACCTGTCCGGCACGCCGCGGGAACTGGCCGTGCAAACCGGGCTTGACCTGACGTTGTTTTTGACCCTGCTGCGCAAGTTTGATTTCGCGCACGAGCTGTTCGACCGCGACATCCGCGGTTTTTCCTTGGGCCAGCGCAAAAAGGTGCTGCTGGCGACAACACTTTCCCAGCAGGCGCATCTGTACCTGTGGGACGAGCCGCTTAACGACATCGACCCGGAAAGCCGCGAGCAGATTGAGGACATGCTGGCGGACACCGGCGCCACCATGGTGTTCATCGAGCACGAGCGCGCCTTTTTGGACAAGGTCAAAACCCGGGAACTGACGCTCTCCCCCAATTATTGTGGTTGAAGTATTCAGCGTTTTGCCTTATAATCCAATCGGTGCGCCGGAGTGGCGGAATGGCAGACGCAGGGGACTTAAAATCCCCTGGCCTCAACGGCCGTGCTGGTTCGAGTCCAGTTTCCGGCACCA
>DUQZ01000033.1 GCA_012837525.1 Clostridiales bacterium
CCGGCTTTGCCGGGCGGGCGGGGCGCATTGCGTAGCAATGCTTTCCGCGCATGTTTGCTGGCCGTGAGCTTGCGAACAAGCAAACATGCCCCCTCGTTTCTTTTCGTCAAAAACCGTAGTTTTTTGACGACACAAGAGGCTCTTCGGGGTTCTTTTTATATGCGCATTTATGATAAGATGGAGACGGTAACCGTACAGTTTTTGACAGTTTAAGGGGAGTACATGAAATACCGCAGCGTTTTTGACATCATCGGGCCGGTCATGGTGGGGCCCTCCAGCTCGCACACCGCGGGCGCGGTGCGCATTGGGCAGTTGGCGCGCAAGCTGTTTGACCGGGAGCCGGAGACCACCAGGATTCACTTCTTTGGCTCCTTCGCGCGCACCTACCGGGGACATGCCACCGACGTGGCGGTGCTGGCAGGCGTGTTGGGGCTCAAAACCGATGACCCACGCATCCCGGACGCCTTCGCGCTGGCGCAAGAACGCGGGCTGGACTACTCCTTTTATGAGGAGGCCGCCATCCCCATTCACCCCAATACCGTCAGCATTGATTTAACGGCGGGGGAGGCAAGCATTTCCGTCACCGGCATCTCCATCGGCGGGGGCATGGTGCAGATCACCCGCGTGGACGGCTTTGATTTGCGCCTGTCCGGTGAATCCCCGGCGCTGCTCATTTTCCACCAGGACGCCTTTGGCGCGATTGCCGCGGTCACCCAGCTGTTGGCCTATGCCCAGGTCAACATCAGCCACATGGAAGTGTCCCGCGCTGAGCGCGGCCAGGACGCCCTGATGGTGATTGAGACCGACCAGCCCATCAGCGGGGACATCCTGCGGCTGATCCAGTGCCAGCCGCGCATATTCAAGACCATCAAACTGGAGTTATAGGAACAAGCATGTTCAAAAACATCAGCGAATTAGTGGCCCTGTGCGAGCGGGAACACATCAGCATCTCCCAGGCGATGATCCGCCAGGAAATCGCGCAAACCGAGCAAGACGAGGCCCAGGTGATTTCCGCCATGGCCCATTCCCTGCAGGTGATGAAGCAGGCGGTGCAGCGCGGGACCAAAGGCGTGACCTCCCACTCCGGGATGACGGGCGGGGACGCCAAGCGGCTTTTTGACTACATCCAGGCCGGCAATTTCTTAACGGACACCACCTTCCTGCGCGCCATCGCCTATGCCCTGGCCAGCAATGAGGTGAACGCTGCCATGGGGCTTATCTGCGCCACGCCCACCGCCGGCTCCTGCGGCGTGCTGCCCGGCGTGCTGTTGGCGGCGCAGGAAAAGCTGAAAAAAAGCGATGAGGACATCGTGGATGCCCTGTTTTGCGCGGGCGCCATTGGCTATGTCATCGCCAACAACGCCATGATCTCCGGCGCCGCCGGCGGCTGCCAGGCCGAGATTGGCAGCGCCTCCGCCATGGCGGCGGCCGCTTTGGTGGAATTGATGGGCGGCAGCCCCGAACAATCCGCGCAGGCAGCAGCCATGGCGCTCAAAAACATGCTGGGCCTGGCCTGTGACCCCTTGGCCGGCCTGGTGGAGGTGCCCTGCATCAAGCGCAACGCGGGCGGGGCTTCCAACGCCTTAACAGCGGCGGAAATGGCGATGGCGGGCATCCGCTCCAACGTGCCCCCGGATGAGGTAATCCAGGCGATGTACACCATCGGTCAATCCCTGCCGCTTTCCCTCAAAGAAACCGCCCAGGGCGGCCTGGCGGCCACCGAAACCGGACGGAAGTGGAAGGAACTGCTGTGGCAGAACCGGGATAATCCGGCCTGACAGATTAAAATTTTTACAAAGCCAGCGTGTGACAGCGCTGGTTTTTTGATTATAAGAAGGATTTAAGGATGAAACCGATGGCCCCGCCTGCCAGAATCAGCCAGAAGGAGTTGACCTTCCATTTGATCATTACCAACAGGGCGGCTGCAAACAGCAGGATGGCGGGTACATCCACCAGGGAGCTGATGCCCAGCTTGAAGCTGACAGCGGCCATCAGGGCCAGGGAGGCGGCGTTGACCCCGTCCAGCGCCGCGCCCAGCCAGGGCGATTTGCGCATGCGCGGGATGAGCGGGTTTAAAAAGAACACCAATAAAAACGAGGGCAGGAAGATGCCGCCGGTTGCTGCGAAGGCGCCTGTAAAGCCACCCAGCAAATAACCGATGAAGGTGGCGGTGGTAAAGACAGGCCCCGGTGTAAACTGGCCTACGGCCACCGCGTCCAGCAGCTGCTGGTGGGAAAGCAGGCCGCGCGCGCCCACAAACTCGCTTTCCAGGAAGGCCAGCAGCACATAGCCGCTGCCGTAGAGCACCGAACCAATCTTTAAAAAGGAGAGGAAGATGCCGCTGGTATGAAGGCGCTGGGCTTTCTCCAGCGGGTCATTGATGACGGAGGCCAGGATGAGCGGCGGCAGCAGGGGCAGGGAGAACAGGCGGTTTTTGATACGCTCCTGGTTTTTAATCAGCATCATCAGCACGCCCGCGCCCAGCAGGATGGGGATCTCGCTGATGCCCAGGAAATAAAGCGCCACGCTGACCCCCACCACAATGAGCGGCAGCACGCCCTTGACCACCGATTTGAACAGGCGGATCATAGCCTGGATGATGACCGCGATGATGACGGGCTTGATGCCGTACAGGACGCCCGCCACTTCCTTCACCTGCCCGTGGCGCGCGTAGAGGACGGCGAACACCAGCACGGCCGCCATGGCCGGCACAATAAAGCAGATGCCCGCGATGAGGAGGCCCAAAAGCCCGCCGCGCTGAAAGCCTAAGTGGATGGCCAATTCGGTGGAGTTGGGACCTGGGATCAGGTTGGTGGCGCCCAGCAGGTCCAAGAACTCCTCCCGGGTGATCCATTTGCGCTTGGCGATGACCTCCTCCTCCATCATCGCGATGTGGGCGGCCGGGCCGCCAAAGGCCACCAGGCCCAGATGCAAAAAGACCAGGGCGATTTCCCTGAGCCTGCTTGCCTTTTCTGCCTTGGACAGTTGATTGTAGTGTGCAGTATTCATGAAGCAATCATACCCGCAAATTTTTTGCATCATATTATTTTTCGTCCAAATCGAATAAAACGCGCTTCCGGTTCGTTATACCATATGAAGGGGGTGAGCGTATTGGACACAACAGGACAGGCGCACCAGAACGTGATAGAGGAATGGATCCGCCGCTATGGCGATCGTGTGCTGCGCCTGTGCGCGATGTGGCTCAAAGACATCCACCTGGCAGAGGACGCCACGCAGGAAACCTTTTTAAAAGCCTGGAAGGCGCTGCCGCGCTTTACAGCGCAAAACGCGCAAAGTGAGCAGGCCTTCATCATGCGCATCGCGGCCAATACCTGCCGCGATTTGCGCCGCGGTGCCTGGTTCCGCCATGTGGACAGAAGCCTGCAGTTGTCCGACCTGCCCCCGCAAATCATGGCTGTGAGCGATGAAGACAGAAGCATCTACCTGACCATCCTGGCCATGCCCGAAAAACACCGGCAGGTGATCCTGCTGTACTACTATGCCGGCCTTACCTTAAAGGAATGCGGCCAGGCGCTGGGGCTGCGCGCTTCCAGCGTTCACCACCGCCTAAAGCAGGCCGAAGCACATCTAAAAACCCAGCTGGAAGGAGGGCTGTCCCATGCGTAAACACATCGAGCGGGCCATTGACAACAACCTGTCCAGCCTGTCTGTCACCGGGACGCTTCACCAGCGGATCCTGAATGACATACAAGGAGGAACCCCCGTGAAAAAGAAGATGTCCTTAGCGCTGGTGATCGCGCTGTCCCTTTTGCTCATCACCGCCGTGGCGCTGGCCGCGGTTATCTTAGGCGGCAAGGATGTGGTGGAGCAGGTGATCGCCCCCATGGCCGTCAAGACCGATACCGACCGCTTCACCAAGGAAGAGGTGGAGGAAATTTTGGAGCTGGCCAAAAAGCACGGCATCACCCTGGACCCCCATTTTGAAAGCCGGGTGCGCGCGGAAGGCAGCTATTTCAAGGATGAGCTGGCCATGCTGTTTGCCAAGGACCAACTGGGCGGCCAGCCTGGCACCTGGGATGTGGAGGACCAGCACTGGCTGGCCCGGCTCTGGCATCAGATGAACCCGGAGCTGCCCATCTACGCGGCGCTGCCGGAGGAAGGCGAGCTGAGCCAGCAGGAGATTGAGCAGGCCGCGGCCCAGTACATCAAGCAGCAGACGGGACAGGACGAGGATCTGTTTAACCTCGAGGCCTACCGCATCTATCGCAGCTTCAGACAAATCCGCCAAAACCCCTACCATGTAATTCGGGAGTGGTCTGTTTCCTTTGACCCGCGCAAGCCCGATCTGCCCATGTTCCGCCTGTCGCTCACCCCACAAGGGGAGGTTACCGACTATTGGACCGATCTGCGCACGTTGCTTCACGGCACCAAGGAGGAGAAGGCCCGGCTGCTGACGGGTCGTTTCCACAACATCCACGGCAATATCTACGGCAGCCAAGATGCCTGGGCGCAGGAGACCTGGCAGGATCTAAAAGACCGTCTAAACGCGCTGGGTTTACAGCAAAGCGAACTGCGCGAAATAAAGTACATCCTGCAGCAAAACTACACCCCGCCGGAAAGCGCCATCACAAAGGAGGAAGCCATCAGGATCGCGGCCCAGGCCGTCAGCACCCACTTCAAGGTGGACAAGGATAGCCTGCTGGACACCTCTGTGGGCAAATTCGCGCCGGAAACCAAGGTGTTTGCCATCTACCTGGCTTCAGGCGGCCAGCAGCGTTACAAGGTGAGCTTTGAATATGATTACCTGGTGGAGGTGGACGCCATCACGGGTGACGTCCTTATCACGGATGTCTACTCCCCCGGCAATGATTTTTTCCGTCGCTATGCGCTGGACAGTTTGATCCCCGCGGACAAGCGCGCCTATGCCACCCCCAGGCCCACGCCGATGTCGGATGAAGAGATGTTTGAAAAGGCCCAAAACACGGAGTTCTTCCCCGTCAACGAGGAACTGGCCCCCGCCTGGTTTTTTGAAAAACTGCAGGCCATCGGCTACAACGGCAACACCGCTACCGGCATTTTCAACATGCTGTACTCCCAGTACGGCGATGACAGCCGCTACTGGCCCATCCTCTACCAGGCCATGTACGAGGTCAAAGAACACCGGCCCGAGCCCGGCACCACCTTCGCTGGTTTGCCGGCGGACAGCGATATGCAGCAGGAGGAAGCGGTGCAGCTGGCCTTCACCAGCGCCCGGCAGATCCCAGGCAGCCATCTCACGGACGCGGACTGGGAACAGCTGAAACCCATCATCAGCTTTTACTTTAACCTGTATGGCGAGGGCAGCCGCACCTGGCAGATTGACCTGACGGATTTCCAGGAAAACCATCATGGCACGCAGGTCGCCGCTGTGCGGATTGACGCCATCACAGGGAAGGTGCGCAGCGCCAGCCTGACGCGCGAGCGCGAAGAAACCCCTGTAAGAGACGAGGACGCCTGGTCCACCATGGGGGCAGACGGGCGGCCTGTAGTCTGGCGCCATAAAAACGCCCCGGACAGCTTCTGGGAGTTGATGGAAGCCAAATACAACGACCGGGAGACGGTTGAAAAAGCGCTCAAAAAATGGGCAGAAGAATATGGAGAGCGCGAGGGCTTCTGGCCGCCTGAGCCTGCCGCCGTGGTCGCCCTGTGGCGCTACCATGATACTGAATCCTTTGGGGAGGAATATGTGCCCTCCTTTGAGGGTATCCCAGGCCCCGATGACCTGACGCAGGAGCGGGCGGAGGAAATAGCCTGGCAGGCGGTGAAGGAGGCTGCCGGTGACAAATACACGCAGGCGGATTATGACAGCGTCCGACTTAAATTCATCTTCCGTTACGACCAGCGCGGCAGCGATGGCACCCTCTGGTGGATTGAGTTTTCCGATGAGCGTCTCAACTACAACACCAGCCTGGCCGACATCATGCTGGACGGCAAAACTGGTGAGATTTTGGAGATTAACACAGATGTAGGTAACGGCTGACCGATTAAAAACCCACAAAAACGCCGCTCCCTGGCAGATGCCGGGGAGCGGTGCTGTATACGCTCTATCGTTGTTGGGAAATAAGATCCCGCGCGGCCAAGATGCCTGTCGCCCAGGCGAAGAGGAGGTTAAACCCGCCGGTATCGCCGTCCACGTTGAGCATCTCCCCGCACAGATACAGGCCGGGCAAAAGGCGGGAGCGCATGGTCCGTGAGTCCACCTCCTCACACATGACGCCGCCGGCCGCCACCTGCGCCTGCTCAAAGCCCTGGGTACCGGTGACAGGCAGGCGCAGATCAGTTAGCCAGTCCGCGGTTTTTGTAAGCGGCAGCTGCGCCAGTTTGCCCACCATCTGATGGGGAACCAGGCCCGTGTACAGATAGTCCGCACCCAAGGCCTGCCTGCGCGCGTGCAGCAGTTGGCTGACGGCCTTTTTATTCTCACCAGGCGTCAGTTCATCAAGCGCCAGCCGGCGCATCAGGACCGGGCGGATGCCCAGCAGGGGTGACAGGTCAATGCCTACGCGCACCCGCTTGCCCGCGGCCAGGCCGCGCTCCGCGTCCCGGGCCAGCTGCATCACGCACAGGCCGCTTACGCCATAGGCGGTGTACAGCAATTCCCCCGCCGCTGCGCAGACGGGCACATCGTCATGATACAAGGTTACATAGGCCGGCACGCGCAGGCCGTTTAGGCCCTTGATAGGCCCAGTCTGCGTCTGCAGCGCGCACAGGGCGGGAAAAAAGGGATGGAGGCTGTGCCCCAGGCGGCCCAGCCCCTCTGCCATCTGCCCGCTGCCGCCCAACTTGGGCGCGGCCGGGCTGCCGGTAGCCAGGATGACCGCGGGCGCGGTGAAGCGCTCACCCGTGTTGGTGATGACCGCGTACCCGCCCTTTGTTTGTTGCAGGTCTGATACCATAACACCGGTGCGCACGTCCGCGCCGTGAAAGGCCGCAATCCGCGCTGTCAAACAGTCCAGCACCGTCACCGCCTGGCGGGTGTTGGGGTAGACGCGGCCCAGCTCCTCCTCAAAAAAGGTGAGGCCCAGGGACTCAAAAAAGGCGCTGACCTCAGGCACACCGCAGATGGAGAGCACCTCCCCCGCAAAGCCCGCCTCGCCAAAGTAGACGGCGGGCCCGGTGTTCAACAGGTTGCAGCGGCCGTTGCCGGTAGCCAGCAGCTTGCGGCCCAGCTTGTTCTCTTTCTCCAGCAGCAAAAAGGGCAGGCCGGCCTGCGCGCAGATACAAGCGGCGGCGA
>DUQZ01000034.1 GCA_012837525.1 Clostridiales bacterium
AGTCCAGCGACCAGTTGTCCCCGGTGCGCAAATCCGCTGTGATGAATGGCGGCTCGTCCCACACCTCGTGCATGATGCGGTCTTCCCGCTCACTCACGGGCAGCTTGCTGCGGTAAAAGCGGTCCGGGAAGATCTGGTACATGATGCCCTCCCGCAAAAAAGCGGGCGGCATGAAGTCCGGGTCATACACCGTCACCTGGAAGGAGGGGGGCACGTCCAGATAGTGCGCGCCGACGCCGCCCAGCCTGTCCTGGGCATTGCCGTAATACACCCAGTGGCCGCGCTCATTCAGCGCACGAAAGTCATACCACATCAACTGCGGGGTATCCGGCGCCTGGATGGTTGCCTCATAGGCGCCCAGGCCCAGGTCCCTCATGGCAACCAGGTTTTCGTGCCCGTTCCAATAGCGCAGGGTGACCTGGTCGGCAAAGCCCTGGACATACAGCCGCAGCACAATCTGGGTGCCCGGCGTCACCGCGCCAATGGGCGCGCGGCAGTCTGGCCGTCTTGAGTCGTGAAAGAATTCCATGTATTGAAAGGTCCTTTACTTCTTGGTCGGTTTTTTGGGGGAGAGTACGGGGTTTTCACACAGTGGCAGCAGCGCGCAGCTGTTGCACAGGGGGCGCTGCGCCTTGCAGACCCGGCGCCCGTGGAAGATGAGCCAGTGGTGGGCCTTGTTCCACAAGTCCCGCGGGATGGCCTTCATCAGCTGCTGTTCGGTTTTTTCCACGTTTTTGGCGTGCGCCAGCCCCAGGCGGTTGGACACGCGGAACACGTGGGTATCCACCGCCATCGCGGGAATCTGAAAGGCATTGGCCAAGACCACATTGGCGGTCTTCCGGCCCACACCTTTAAGGCTCATCAGGTCTTCCAAGTTATTTGGCACCTGGCCGTCAAAGCGTTCCACAATGTCGCGCGCGGCCAGGACAATGTTGGTGGCCTTGGATTTAAACCCGCAGGAGCGCACATAGGGCAGCAGGATCTCCGGCGTCGTCTTCGCCATGTCCTGCACCGTGGGGAAATCACGAAAAACAGCCGGCGTCACCTTGTTCACCTGCACATCGGTTGACTGCGCGGAGAGCATGGTGGCCACCAGCGTCTCATAGGGGTTGGTGAAATGAAGTTCCGGGCGCGCGTCAGGATACAATGCCGCCAGGACAGACAGGATCTCCTGCACGTGTTTTGCTTTTTGCGGGCTTTGCTTAGACAAATTTCTGGAAGACCTTCCGATAGTTCAAAATCATAAACAGGCTGAACACCTTCACCGGGAAGGTGACGGCGTTGATGATAAAGCGCACCGGGTTGAAAAAGCCAAACAACTGCCACAGCGCCCAGGTGTTAAGCCCGGCGTGGATGACCAGCGAAACCACCAACTGGCACACGATGGCCTGCGTGATCAGCATTTTTCTGCCCTGGACTTCCTTGTGCATGAACATGCCGTACACCGCGCCTTCCAGTACGGCCAACAGGACAAAGATCACAGAAAAACCGGTGCCCAGGTTGCTTAAGATGTCCGCGACCGTCGCCACTAAAATGGCGGGCGCGATGCCGTACATCATCCCGGCTAAGGCAACTGGCAGATAGCCAAAGTGCAGTTTAAAATACCCAGCGTTGATTCCCAGGAAGGTCTCAAGAAAAACCGACAGGGAGGCCAGCAAAGCCAAAATGACCAGTGTTTTTACATTGGCCAGCTTGCTGAGGTTGAATTGTTTGCTGAGCATAGGCCCTCCTTTCAATGGCTGATTACTCATCAGCTACCAAAAATGTTTCGGGAAACATGATGTCGTGCAGCTTTTCGCGGGTCTGCGTAAAATCGCCCAGCTGGCAATCCCCGCCCGCGTACACATAGTGCCTGACCATCCCGTCAAAGGGCAGGCGCAACTGCTCCACTTCGCTGCTGCGCAGCAGGAAGGCAACGCGCATGGCCTCCATCAAATCAAGCATGGAGATGTTGGTGGCATAGCGCTTGGTGGTGGGGTCCTTGGGCGTGATGCCAAAGGTAAATATCCCGTTGTTGCGGATGCCCGGATAGGTAAAATTCTTGTCAAAGGGCTGGTCCCAGATGTTGAGCACCTTGGTCAGCAGCATCTGCGCCTCATCCATGGTGTAATGGCGCAGGTTGCCCGCGATGCCGGACAGCACGGTGCGCACCCGGAAGGTGCGGCCAAAGTCCTGGGTCTCGTTGCTTTCGGCTGTTCTGCGCTTGCGGATACGCATATAGATGACCGCGGCAAAGCCGTTTAAATGGTACTCGCCCGCGCCGCTTAACACAGGCACCGTGCTGTTGACCGGCACAGCCCAGTGTTTCAGGTAATGCGCCTCATCACTGGTCAACTGAACGTTGACCCCGCCGGCCGCATCCACAATCTCCATGATGTGGCGCCAGTCCATCAGCACGTATTTCTCCACCCGCAGCCCAAAATGCCGGTTGATGGTGTCTAGCAGCGCCTGCGGGCCAAACTGCCGCACAATGCGGTTGATGCGCCCCGGGTTGCCGTCCGGGCGGATCACCAGCAAATCACGGATGATGGAGGTCACCAGCACACGGCCGGACACCTCATCAAAGGTCAACAGCACCAGGCCATCGTTGTAGCCGGGGTTTTCGGGGTTGTTTTGCCATTTGTCCATGCTGATGAGCAGGTAATGGTGCACACCCGCGGGCGTGGGGGGAATGTCCTGCTCCTCCAGCACGGAGATGGTGTTGAGCAAATAGGCCCTGTCATTCTGCGCCAACCCGGTGCCCGGCAGGCACAGGAAAAGCAGGATGAAGGCCATCAGGCCGCTTATGGCGCGCTTCATGGCGTGGGCACCTCATATTTTTCCAGCAGCACGCCGGCTTCGTTGATCAATTCCAGCGCGAAGGGATCCGGGTAGCCCTCCTGGTAGACAATGCGGCGGATGCCCGCGTTGATGATGATCTTCGCGCAGACCGAGCAGGGCTGGTGCGTGCAGTACAGGGTGCCGCCGTCAATGGAGATACCCAGCTTGGCCGCCTGGATCACGGCGTTTTGCTCCGCGTGGATGGCGTAGCAGATTTCAGCGTGCGTGCCGGAGGGAATGTTCAGCTTGCGCCGCAAACAATAGCCCCGCTCCTTGCAGGTCTTGGTGCCGGCAGGCGCGCCGTTGTAGCCCGTGGTCATCACCCGCTTGTCCTTTACCACCACCGCGCCAATCGCGCGGCAGTCGTTAAAGCAGCTGCTCCAGCTGGAGACCAGGTGCGCCATTTCCATGAACCGATGATCCCACTTATCCACAAGACCCTCCGAAATATGACGTAATAGTTTGCTTAAGCAAGTTCCTTGATGCGCTGGTTCACCCGGTGGCGCAGGCACAGCAGCCAGGCTTCCTCCCGGGGGTACACCTTCATGGTGATGGGGGCGGACAGGCCTTGATGGATCAGGGCCTCCACCTCCTCGCGGCTGCTTAGCTTTTCAAGGTAGGACAGCGCGCGCAAATCCTGCATCGCGTGCAAAAACAGCATCAGCCGCAGCGATTCCTCCGGCTGGCCGCCCTCACCCGGATACACCTGAAAGGCATCGCCCGCGGGCGCGAAGCCGCTGCAGTCGGTGTTCAGGTAGGGGTCAATGGGGTGTATCGCGTACTGGGAGAAGTAAAAATTATACGCCCAGTGCAAAAACCCTGTCATCCGGCTTAAGTACAATTGTACCCCCAGGATGCGGGTGCGATGCGCGGGCATGGCGATAAAGGTATTGCTCACATCCCGGTGCTG
>DUQZ01000035.1 GCA_012837525.1 Clostridiales bacterium
ATCACCCAGCGGAAACCGCACTTATCCTTCAGCTGCCCGTACAGAGGGGATCGGGAAGGTTCTCTGCGGGGAACGTCAGGGCCTCGCCATCGCGGCCCAGGCGCCCAGAGTTCTCCCGTATTTTTTCTGCACCCGCATGGGAAAAGGTGATCCCGGCGGCTTCCTTGGGCGTTTCCGAACTGCCGGGCGGCATCGCTGCCCAGGCAGTTGCGCTCGTCAATGGTGCAGAACATGCTGTTGTAGTAGGTATCAATGTCAGAATTGCCGGCGGACTGCACCAGAATAAAGTCATAGCCCGCCTGCTTGAGCAGGTAGATATACACGGAATCAATGCTGCTGGACAGCACGTGCCAGGGCAGGGTGAAGGGGTCAGACACATCCCCGCCCATGGAGTAGTTGATGACCTTTACACCGGAGGTGACCAGGTCAATCCAGATCTTCAAAAACTCGCAGGTGGTGTTCACCCTGCTTGAGAACTGCTCGCTGGGGGTCTTGTAGGCATCATGCACATAGATGGTCGCGTCCGGCAGAATCTGCTGGACCACGCCCGCCACATGGGTGCCGTGTTCCTCCAGGCTGTTTTGCGCCTCCTGCTCCTGGCCTATAAAGCGCAGTTTCAAATCCGGGTGGGTGGTGTCAAAGCCGTCATCTACAACAGCTACCTTCACCGGCGCCGCGTCCCCGCGCAGGCGCTGGGCTTCCTTTAAGCCGATGGCCTCATACCACCATTCGTTCTCGGGCTTCTTGCCATATAAGCCGCTATCAGACGCGCTTTGCGGCCCTGGCTCATACGGCGCGGTTGCCAGGTTGAGGTGGGCGAAGCGCACCTGATCCTTCTTCATCATCTCATCGCACAGCGCCTGCAGCTGCGCCAGGGTTTTTGGCTCAATCTGCACCTGGATCTGGTTGATCACCGGGAAGCGTCCCACAACCTGCGCGTTCTCATCCGGGAACCAGGAGAGCGCTTCCGCTTCCTTCACTTCAGGCTGCAAGACCAGCACCACGCAGTTGTCGATATAGACCAGCCTGCTTTGCTCGTCCATGATCAGGTGCTCTTCCACAGCAGGGCTGGTGGTGTTTTGGGGCACCTCCTGCTGCGCCAGTGAAATCGGCATGCCAACGCCCTGCAGCAACAACAGGCAGATGAGAAAAAGTGCCGTTATCCGTTTGATTGCCATGTGCTACCCCTCAAAAATGAATTCAGCAACAGGCGCCGTTTCAAGGCGTTACCCGTTTGTGGTTGGTTTCTGCGGGTATCACATACCATGTTCATTCGGCTTTGTATATAAAAATATTTATGCACGATTTTATGCATCTTTTTACCGTTAGGGAACAGAATTTGTCTATCTGTCAGATTTTGTGTAAGAAAAGGGGCGAACAACGCCCCTTTATCCATCGCGCAAAGCCTTCTTAAATCTGCCGCACTTCCCGCACCGGCCCGCGCAGGGTGACCTTTTGCGCCTCCAGTTCTTCCTTTGCGGCAGCAGTTAGCGCGATGTTGGTGGCCCACCATTCCGAAGTCTTGGCCCAGCAGCGCAGGGTAAACAGCAGGGTGCCGTCCTGGATTTTGTCCAGGGTCGCCCCGGGGGCCGGGTCCTTCAACACGCTCTCGTTGCGCTGCGCCACGTCCATCAGCAGGCCTTTGATCTTCTCCACGTCCTCGTAAAAATCCGTCGTGATGCTGATATCAATGCGCCGGGTATCGTACCAGGAAAAATCGGTGATGACGTCGTTGCTCAGCTTCGCGTTGGGCACCACCACCTTCTTGCCGTCCAGCGTGCGCAGCGTGGTGTACATGATGGAGATGTCCTGCACCGTGCCGTCCGCGGTCTCCGTCTTGATGAAGTCGCCCACCTTGAAGGGCTTGAAGAACAAAATCATCAGCCCGCCGGCAAAATTGCTCAAGCTGCCCTGCAGCGCCAGGCCGATGGCCAAACCGGCGGAGGTAAGGATGGCCACAAAGGAGGCCGCCGGCACGCCCAGGTAAATCAGCACGCTGATGATGAGCGTGAAGCGCAAAAAAACCGCGGTGGCATTTCTTAAAAAGCCCTTCAGCCCGTCATCCAGCTTGCCCCTGTTCATCGCTTTGTCCAGCAGGCGCAGGAGAAAACCGATCAGTTTGAGGCCAATGAAGATCATCAGCCCCGCGACCACGATCTTCAGCGCCAGATCGGCCGAGGCCTTGGCAAAGAATTCCAGCACACTGCTCCAGATATTTTCCATACAACTTCCTCCGCGCTCATAATATACAGTCAAAGTATGCCAATGAACGCTTGAAAATGTCAAGTAAAACAGTATATAAACAGGGTTTTTTGTATAAATATTTTTATATACATCATTGCATAATCGTGTTAGAATTAAAAAAGCAATAGAAAGACAAGAGAGGTAGCAGCGATGCGTATCTGTGTATTCAGTGAAATCGGCGCGCTGAAAAAGGTCCTGATTCACCGTCCAGGGCCCGAGCTTGAGCAGCTCACGCCGCCCCATTTAACCCGTATGCTCTTTGATGACATCCCGTACCTCAAGGGCGCGCAGGAGGAGCACGACCTCTTCGCCAAAGCCCTGCGGGACGAAGGGGCAGAGGTCTGCTATCTAAAGGATATGGTAGCCCAAAGCCTCCACACCCCGGCCATCAAGGAAGCCTTTGTGCGGGAATTTATTGAAGCAAGCGGTCCGGTTGCCGTGCATGAGCGCGCGACACTGGAGCGCTTGTTGCTTGGGATGGATACAGCCGCCATGGTGGAGAAAACCATGGCCGGCGTCACCTATGAGGACGCGGCCCTGTACGCCCGCTACCCGCTTACGCGCCTGGTGCGCAGGGACATGAGCTATCTGCTGGATCCCATCCCCAACTTATATTTCACGCGGGATCCCTTCTCCACCATCGGCCATGGCGTGGCGTATTCCAGCATGTTCTCACAAACCCGCCAGCGGGAGACCATCTACGGCCGCTACATCATGGATCACCACCCGGATTATGAGGGCAACATCAAATCCTGGTACCAGTCCAGCCTGCCCTTTAGTATCGAAGGCGGGGACATCTTAAACCTGGGCAACGGTGTTTTGGGCGTGGGCCTGTCTCAGCGCACCAAGCCGGAGGCCATTGAGCAGTTGTGCCGCAACTTGGCAAAGGACCCGGACAGCGGCATCACCAGCGTCCTGGTGTTCTACATCCCCAACGTGCGCGCCTTCATGCACCTGGACACCGTGTTCACCCAGGTGGACCGGGGCGTGTACACCATCCACCCGGGCATTTTGCCCACCCTTTGCATGTTCAAGGTCTGGATGGGGGGCGAGCAGCTGTTTGTGCGCGAGCTGGAAGGCCGGCTGGAGGACATCTTAAAGGATTCCCTGCACCTGGATCAGGTGACGCTCATCAAGTGCGGCGGCTCTGACATGATTGCGTCCGAGCGCGAACAGTGGAACGACGGCAGCAACACCCTGTGCGTGTCCCCAGGCGCTGTCATCGTGTATGACCGCAACACCATCACCAACCGCATCCTGCAGGACCACGGCATCCGCACCATCGAGATCCCGGGTTCCGAGCTGGGCCGGGGCCGCGGCGGCCCGCGCTGCATGTCCATGCCGCTCAAACGAGACGCGCTCACGAATTAAAGCAACCCCAACGTAATTGAAAATAGAACATATTTAAGGAGGACCTCACCCATGCCCGTCAACCTCAAAGGCCGCAGTTTTCTGACCCTGCTTGACTTCACCCCCCAGGAAATCCGCTACATGCTGGACCTTGCCATGGACCTCAAGCGCAAGAAGCGCGCCGGCATCCGCGGGGATTTGCTGGCGGGCCGCAACATCGTGCTGCTGTTTGAAAAAACCTCCACCCGCACCCGCTGCGCCTTTGAAACCGCCTGCTGGGATGAGGGCGGCAACGCCACCTTCCTATCCAACTCCCAAATGGGCAAGAAGGAGTCCCTGGAGGACACCGCCAAGGTGCTGGGCCGCTTTTATGACGGCATCGAATTCCGCGGCTTCGCGCAGCAAACCGTGGTAGACCTGGCCAAATATTCCGGCGTCCCCGTCTGGAACGGCCTGACCGACCTGTACCACCCCACCCAGGCGCTGGCGGATGTGATGACCTTGATGGAAAACACCACCAAGCCGCTGAACGAGTGCAAGCTGGTGTACATGGGCGACGCCCGCAACAACGTGGCCAACTCCCTGATGATCATCTGCGCCAAGCTGGGCATGACCTATGGCGCCATCTCCCCCAAGGAGTTGTCACCGGATCCGGAGTTGGTCAAACAGATGCGTGAGTTGGCCCAGGAAACCGGCGGTGAGATTCAGCTGTCCAATGACCTGGATATTCTGGAGGGCGCGGACGCCGTCTACACCGACGTCTGGGTATCCATGGGCGAGGAGGACATGTTCAAGGAGCGCATCGCCCTTTTGGAAGCCTACCGCGTGGACAGCGCCGCCATGCAGCGCGCCAACAACCCGCACTGCATTTTCCTGCACTGCCTGCCCGCCTTCCACGACCTCAACACCACCATTGGCGTGGAGGTCAAAGAAAAATACGGCCTGAGCGAGATGGAAGTGTCCGATGAGGTCTTCCGCTCCCCGGCGTCCAAGGTATTTGACCAGGCGGAGAACCGCCTGCACACCATCAAAGCGGTCATGGTCGCGACCATCGGCCGTCAATAAGGAGGAAAAGATGAGAAACGTACGTGTTGCCCTGTGGGGCTTTGGGGCGATGGGCAAGGGCATGGCCAAGCTGCTGCTCTCCCGTATTGGGGTGGAGATCGTCGGCGTTTGTGACCGCTACCCCGCCATCATCGGCAAAAGCATCTATGACCTGCTGGAAGTGGAGCAGGCTGGCCGGCCTGACATCCTGATTGTGGACAATATCGACGACGCGCTGAAGAACACGCCCGTTGACATCTGCATCGTGGCCACGGACTCCTTCGTGCAGGATGTCTATCCCAAGATCAAGCACGTCATCCAAAAGGGCGTCAACGTGCTCACCATTGCTGAGGAGATGGCCTATCCCTGGGCGCAGGAGCCGGAGCTGTCCCGCAAGATGGACCGCCTGGCGCGGGAGAACAAGGTGTCCATCCTGGGCACGGGCATCAACCCCGGCCTGATGATGGACCTGCTGGCCGTCTGCTTGTCCGGCGCCATGACGGAGGTGTCCCACGTGCGCTGTGAGCGCGTGAACAGCCTCAGCCCCTTTGGAGAGACTGTCATGCACGAGCAGGGCATCGGCATCACCGTGGAGCAGTTTGACAAGGGCGTAGAAGACGGCAGCCTGGCCGGCCACGTGGGCTTCCACGAGTCCGCCGCCATGATCGCAAAGGCCCTGGGCATGAGCTATGACAGCCTCAAGCAGCAGATGCTGCCCATCATCACCGATGTGGACCGCAAAAGCCCGCACGGCTTTGCCAAAAAGGGTCACATCGCCGGCGTCAACATGACCGCCCAGGCCCTGGACGGCGACAAGGAGATGATCAGCCTGATCCATCCCCAGCAGATTGAGCCGGAGCAGGTGGGCGTGGACACGGGGGATTACATCACCTTAACCGGCACCCCGCCCATTGATATGGCAGTCAAGCCCGAGGTCAACGGCGGGCTGGGCACCATCGCCATGGCTTGCAACATGCTGCCCTTTGTGGTGGCGGCCCGGCCCGGCCTGCTTTCCATGCTGGACTTGCCCGTGCCGCGCTGCGTGATGGGCGACTACCGCGAGATCGCCTTCCCGGAGGGCCGCCATGAGTAAAAAAGGCGATTGGGTTCTGCTGCAAAACGTCATCCTGCAACCGTCCGAGCGCGCGCCCCAGGTGCCGGAGGACACCAAGCAGGTGCCCCTGAAACAATGGGTCAAGGGCTGGCTGACGGAGGATGCCGAAATCGGCCAGGAAGCCACAGCCCGCACGCGCACCGGCCGCGTCATCAAAGGCACGCTGGTTGAGGAAGCCCCCGCCTACACCCACAGCTTTGGCCAGTTCATTCCGGAGTTGCTCAAGGTGCAGGAAAGCATCAAGACAGCCATGTGGGGAGAGGAGGCGCAATCATGAGCGATCTGTCCTATCAGGCCGTCATGGGCCGCAAAAACCAGATCATGAAGGCCGCTGTCGGCCTGGATTACGACCAGTTTGAACTGGAAGGCATCGCCTTTGACTACGAGCGCATGATGGCCTCCTCCAAACTCACTATCCAAGAGGTCATGGAGGTCATGCACTCCTTTGGCGTGGGCAACACGCCCCTGGTGGAGCTCAAGAACATCACTGCCCTGGCAAGGCGCCACGCCAAGCCGGGTTATGGCGCGCGCATCGTGGTAAAGGACGAGGCCTGCAACCCCTCCGGCTCCTTCAAGGCGCGCCGCGCGGCCCTGTCTGTGCACATTGCAAAGCAACTGGGCTACAAGGGCGTCATCACCGCCACCAGCGGCAACTACGGCGCCGCCGTCGCCTCCTGCTGCGCCAAGGCAGGCCTCAAGTGCATTGTGGTGCAGGAATGCTTTGACGGCAGGGGCAAAGGCCAGCCCGAGATCATCGAGAAGGCCCGCAAGTGCGAAGCCCTGGGCGCGGAGGTCATCCAGCTGTCCGTTGGGCCCGAGCTGTTCTATGTGTTCCTGCGTCTGCTTGAGCAAACCGGCTACTTCAACGCCTCCCTCTACACCCCCTTTGGCATCCAGGGCGTGGAGTCCTTAGGCTATGAGATCGCTCTGCAGTGCCGCGAGCAGTTTGGCAAGGACCCGGAGATGGTGGTCGCTACCAACGCGGGCGGCGGCAACCTCACAGGCACCGCGCGCGGCCTGCTGCAGGCCGGCTGCAAGGCGCCTGTCGTCGCGGCCAGCGTCGACCTCAAAGGCCTGCACATGGCCAGCGACACCCAGTTTAACCGCAAATCCTTCACCACAGGGCACACAGGCTTTGGCATGCCCTTCACCACCTGGCCCGACCGCTCCGACGTGCCGCGCAGCGCGGCGCGCCCGCTGCGCTACATGCAGCGCTATGTCACCGTCACCCAGGGCGAGGTCTTCTACACCACCGAAATGCTGGCTGTATTGGAAGGCATGGAGCGCGGCCCGGCCGGCAACACCAGCTTAACCGCCGCCTTCTCACTGGCCCAGGAATTGCCCGAGGACGCCATCCTCATCGTGCAGGAGACGGAGTACACGGGCGCTGGCAAGCACCAAAACGCGCAGCTGGCCTTCGCGCGGGAAAACGGCATTACCATCACGATCGGGGACCCCAGCGCGCAGACCCCGGGCGAATCCATCGTGCTGCCCGAGCGCCCCGCGCAGATCAAGGCGGTAGAGGTAGACCTAAACCGCCTGCGCCGCTCCTTCATCAACAACGCCTTTGGTAAAGACATCAAAATGCCGGATGCGGCCACGCTGGCCTATTTGGCCGAGGAAATCAACCTGCCCCATGACCAAACCCGCGCCCTCATTGAACACATGCTGGAGGAATCCAAATGAAAAGACCTGATGATTACAAGGCGCGCGCTGCCCACCTCGCCGATTTGAGCGATGAGCAGCTGCACGCCCGCTTCTGGGAGCTGGCCAAAACGCTCACCGATCCCCTTTTGCGCATGGGCTGGGAATACACCACGCCCTCCATTGAGCGCAGCGTCCTTTTGCGCATGGGCTTCTCCTCCCTTGAGTGCAAGGCCATCGTGGACGGCTGCCTGGAGCATGGCCTCTTAGGCCATGGCGCGGGCCATGTCGTCTATAAGGCGTCAAAAACCTGGGACCTGGGCATCCGCGAGGCGGGGCTCAAGCTCATTTCCCTTGAAAACTGGGACGAGGTCAAAACCTGGTTCAAAGGAGGGCTGCAGCATGTCTGATTACAAATTGAAGCCGGATGCCGCCCTGGACATTCGTGAAATCTTAAACGGGCTGGAGCACTACCGCCCGCGCCGCCGCGGCTGGACCTGGCGCAAACCCGTGCCCAACCTGAAACTGGGCAGCTTCACCTACCGCGACTGCACCGAGCCGCTCAAGCGCAACGTGCCCCTGCCGCCCGCGCATCACTTCGGCAACATCGACCCGCAGCCGCAGCCCGTCATCACCACGGAGATCGCTTCCGGCCGCTTTGAGGACGACATCCGCCGCATGCGCATGGCCGCCCACCACGGCGCCGACCACATCATGGTCATCCGCACCGCCGGGCAGAGCCATTTTGACAGCCTCATTGAGGGCACACCCCAGGGCGTAGGCGGGGTGCCCATCACCCGCAAGCAGGTGCGCGCCCAGCGCAAAGCTCTGGATTATATCGAGGACGAGGTGGGCCGCCCCATCAACTACCACTCCTATGTCTCCGGCGTGGCCGGGCCCGAGATCGCTGTCATGTTCGCCGAGGAAGGCGTCAACGGCGCGCACCAGGACCCGCAGTACAATGTGATCTACCGCAACATCAACATGCTGCGCTCCTTTGTGGACGCGTGCGAGTCCAAGCATGTCATGGCCTGGGCCGGCATCGCGCAGATTGACGGCGCGCACAACGCCAACGCCACCGCGCGGGATGCCTGGAAGGTCATGCCCGAGCTCATGGTGCAGCACGCCATCAACTCCCAGTTCTCCTTGGGCTGCGGCATGCGGCGGGATCTCATCTGCCTGTCCACCGTGCCGCCCACGGCCACGCCCGCGCCCTGCATGTACTACGACCTGCCCTACGCCGTCGCCCTGCGCGACCTGTTTGATGGCTTCCGCATGCGCGCGCAGATGAACACCAAGTACATCCAGTCCTCCGTGCGCGAAGCCACGGTGACGCATGTCCTCAACATGTTCATCTCCAAACTCACCTCCGCGGACATCCAGTCCACCATCACCCCGGACGAGGGCCGCAACGTGCCCTGGCACATTTACAACATCGAGGCCTGCGACACCGCCAAGCAAACCCTGGTTGGCCTGGATGGCTTGATGGACATGGTGGAGCTCAAGGACACCGGCTACCTGCGCGAGAAGGCGCGGGAACTCAAGGAGCGCGCCATCCTCTTCATGGAGGAGATGATCGAAAACGGTGGCTACTTCAAGGCCGTTGCCGAAGGCCAGTTTGTGGACTCCGGGCTCTTCCCCGAGCGCAATGGTGACGGCATCGTCCGCGCCATTGACGGCGGCGTCGGCGCCGGTACCCTCATCCAGCGGGCGGAGGACTATTTAGCCCCCGTCACCGCGCACTTTGGCTACAACAACACCCTGGCCTATGGCCTGGAGGACGGCGAGGACCCCGCCACCCTCATTGACGGCTGCACCTTCCAGAAGCCCGAACTCATCCAGTACATCGATGAGTTGGACGAGGAGGACAATGTCAACGTCCGCATGGCGCAGACGGAAGAGTTCCGCCAGCCCGGCGGTGAGTACATCAAGCCGGAGATGGAATGGCTGGGCGATGGCACCGTCATGCTCACCATGTTCTTCCCCACCAATGAAAAAGTGGCGGAAGCCGCGGCCCTGGAAGCCGCCAAGCGCATGAACCTGCAGGAAGCCGAGATCATCTCCCGCGAGGTCATGCACCCGGTGGACGGCACGCGCATTGAGCTGAAGGCCAAGGTGCCCTTTGAACTCAAGATCGCGGACCTGGAAATCCAGGAGGATCCCGAGGTCTACACCGATGATGAGCTGCGCGAAGCCTTTGAGAAAAAGCCCATGACCGTTGTGTGCGGCACCGTGGGCGAGGACGAGCACTCCGTCGGCCTGCGCGAGATCATCGACATCAAGCACGGCGGCATCGAGAAATACGGTGTCAAGGTGCACTACCTGGGGACATCCGTCCCGCCGGAGAAGCTGGTCAACGCCGCCATTGAGCTGGGCGCCCAGGGCATCCTGGCCTCCGCCATCATCAGCCACGACAACATCCACTACAAGAACATCGCCCTGGTGGACCGCCTGGCGCGCGAGCAGGGCGTGCGCGACAAGCTGGTCTTCTTAGCCGGCGGCACCCAGGTCACGCCCGAACTCGCCCGCGAGGCCGGCGCCGATGAAGGCTTTGGCCGCGGCTCCAAGGGCCCGCACGTCGCGACGGCCCTGGTGAAGTTACGGAAGGACTAAGAATAGAGAAGGGCGGGGGGGATTTCATCCCCCCGTACCCCCCTGACAAGGGACGGTGTCCCTTGACCCTAAAATTGCATTTAAGTAGTTTGCCATGTTAAACTATGTGGCAAACTTACTTTATAAAACAAACACTTGCACGACCTTCAACGAAGTTGCTTTTTACTTCAAGATTCCGGGGGTCAAGGGGGCACCGCCCCCTTGCGGGTCCAGGGCAGCGCCCTGGAAACCCCATTTAAAAGGTTCCTTATGAAAACACGTACCTTAGACGCTTTAGTGGCGGAGATTGGGTCCACAACCACGGTGGTGAGCGCGTTTGACGCGCTGGTTGATGCGCCTGTGTTTGTGGGCCAGGGCATGGCGCCGACGACGGCGCAGGAGGGCGATGTCACGCTGGGTCTCAAGGCCGCGATTGATGACTTAAAGGCGCGGCTGGGTGTGGACGAGCTGCATTGGCAGCAGATGTTCGCGGCTTCCAGCGCCGCGGGCGGTTTGTCCATGAGCGTGCATGGCCTGGTGTATGACATGACGGCCAGGGCGGCGCAGATGGCGGCGCTGGGCGCGGGCGCGGTGGTGCGCCAGGTGACGGCGGGCAAACTGGGGCAGTACGAGTGTAGGGCGCTGGAGCAGCTGAGGCCCAATTTGATTTTGCTGGCCGGCGGCACGGATTATGGGGACCGCGAGACCGCGGTGTACAATGCGCATCAGATCGCGGGCTTAAGGCTGGGTATCCCCACGCTGTACGCGGGCAATATCGCCGCGGCGGAGGAAGTGCGGGATATCTTCAGGGAATACGACCAGCCCCTGGACGTGATTGAGAACGTGTACCCCAGGCTGGACCAGCTGAACATCGAGCCGGCCCGGCGCGCGATTCAGGATTTGTTTGAGGTGCATATCGTCAAGGCGCCGGGTATGTCGCGCATCCGGGAATTGGTGGGCGGCACTATTTTGCCCACACCGGGCGCGGTGATGGAGGCGGTGCGGCTGATGCACCCGGCGCTTGGCGACCTGCTGGCGGTGGACGTGGGCGGCGCTACCACGGACGTGCATTCGGCGGCGGAGGGCAACGAGGAGATCGCCCGCATCCAGACGCAGCCGGAGCCCTTCTTCAAGCGCACGGTGGAGGGCGATTTGGGTACCTTCGTGAACGCGCGGGAGTTGGCACGCCAGGTAGGAATCGCCAAGATCGACCGCGAGCTGGGCCTGGATACAGAGAAACTGCTGGATACCTGGCTGCCCATCCCCAAGACGGACAACCAGCAGCGCCTGGCAGCGCTGCTGGCAAGGGAGGCAGGCTGCATGGCCATCAGCCGCCACGCGGGCAAGCTGCGGCAGGTGTATTTGCCGGAGGGCAGGCGCCGGTTTGCCGAGGGCAAGGACTTGAGCGAGGCGGGCACCTTGATCGCCACCGGCGGCGCGCTGACCAAGCTGGATTTACGGCGGCAGGTGTTGCGCGCGCTGCGGGATCTGAACGCCGCGGGGCAGATGCTGTACCCGGAGCCGGGCACGCTGAAGGTACTGGTGGATCAGCACTATTTGATGGCGGCGCTGGGCACGCTCAGCCGCGCCTACCCCGACGCTGCGCTCAGTCTGCTGGAAAAAACCCTGGTGAAGGAGGACTTATGAGCACCTATCCGATGATGGAAGCCAATTTAACGCTTTTAAAGCAAAACGCCGCGGTCATCAAGGCGGCCTGTGATACGCATGATGTGCAGATGGCGGCGGTCACCAAGGTGGTGTGCGCGGACGCGCGCATCGCACAGGCACTGGTGGAATCGGACGTTTCCATGCTGGCGGATTCCAGGGTGGAAAACTTGAGCGCCTTGCCGCAGACGCTGCCCAGGCTCAGCCTGCGCGTCGCGGACCCGTATCAGGCGGAGGAAATTGTCCAGCACAGCGAGTACAGCCTGCAGTCCGGGCTTGACGCAATCCAGGCGCTGGGCGCGGCCGCGGAAAAACTGGACAAGGCGCACAGCGTCATTTTGATGATTGACCTGGGCGATCTGCGTGAGGGCATCTATTACAAAGACCGGGACTTGATCCGGAAGGTAGCGGCCACGGTTGTTCGGCACAAGCAGCTGTCCTTGGCCGGCATCGGCACCAATTTGACCTGCTTTGGCGGCATCCTGCCGGATGAAGTCAACCTGGGCGTATTGACGGATATCGCGCGGGACTTGCGCGAGGACTTGGGCACACTCATCCCCATCATCTCCGGCGGCAACTCCAGCTCTCTACATTTGCTGTTTGAGGGAAGGCTGCCGCAGGGCATCAACCACCTGCGCATCGGCGAGGCGCTGATGCTGGGGATGGATACCTCCTGCGGGCAGCCCTTCCCGCAATTGTCCCAGCGCGTGTTTACCCAGTACGCGCGACTGGTAGAGGTGTATGACAAGCCCTCTTTGCCCCATGGCAAAACGGGCCCCAACGCCTTTGGGGAAGAGGTGTTCTTTGAGGACCATGGCCCCATGGTGCGCGGCATCCTGGCCATTGGACGGCAGGATACGGACGCGGAGGGTTTAACCCCGCTTGATGAATCGGTGCGCATCCTGGGCGCCAGCTCCGACCACCTGCTGGTGGATTTGACGCGTGCAAAGGGCTACAAGGTGGGCGATGTGCTGGGCTTCACGCCCAGCTACGGCGCGCTGTTGAAGGCCTATACCAGCCCATATATCGTAAAAACTGTGACCGAATAAAGGAGTAGTGACATGTCAGAATTAGTCGTCGTCGCCCTGGGGGGCAACGCCCTGCAGCAGGGCAAAGGGCCAGCGGACGCGGATAGCCAGCTGCAGGTTGTGCGGCAGACCGCGGCGCAGCTGGTGGAAATCCTGAAGGCCGGTCACCAGCTGGCCGTTGTGCACGGCAACGGGCCGCAGGTGGGCCGCATCGTGCTGCAAAATGAGGCCGCGGCCAACATCACCCCGCCCATGCCCTTTGACGTGTGCGGCGCGATGAGCCAGGGGATGATCGGCTACCACATCCAGCAGGCGCTGGGGGAGTGCATGGCGGAAGCCGGCCTGCCCGGCCAGCCGGTCACCCTGGTCTCCCAGGTGCTGGTGGACGCGGGCGACCCGGCCTTCACCAACCCCACCAAGCCCATCGGCCCGTTTTATACCGAGGAGGAAGCGCAGGCGATCGCGCAGGAGAAGGGCTACACCATGAAGGAGGACGCCGGCCGCGGCTGGCGGCGTGTGGTGGCCTCCCCGCAACCTTTGGCCATTGTGGAGCTGCCCCAGGTCAAAACCCTGCTGGACGCGGGCTTTGTGCCCATCGCGGCCGGGGGCGGCGGCATCCCGGTGACCCGCCAGGGCAAGGGTTATCGCGGCATCGCGGCGGTGATTGACAAGGACCTGGCCGCCTGGCGCATGGCAGCCAGCCTGGGCGCCAAAACCCTGCTGATTTTGACAGAGGTGGAGCAGGCCTGCCTGTACTACGGCCGGCCAGAGCAGCAGGCCCTGGGCACAGTCAGCGCCGAGCAGATGCGGACCTACATGGAGGAAGGCCATTTCGCGGCCGGTTCCATGGGCCCCAAGGTGGAGGCCGCGCTGCGCTTTGTGGAGGGCGGCGCGGGCCGCACTGCTGTCATCACCAGCCTGGATAAGGCGGTGGAGGGCGCGCAGGGCTTCGCGGGAACTATCATCAAAAGCTAAGCCTTGCAAATTTTTACATTGTTTTTTACTTGTTTTGTTCCGCAAACCGACAAAACGCGACCAGAAGATACATTGATGGGATAGCTGTCCTGTATTATTATGCCTGCAATGGCGATGACCGGGAACGTCGTAGCCCGCCCCACTGCCCTTTAAGAGAGCTTCCAGCAGCTGAAACGGAAGCAGGGCACACGGCAGGTGAGTTCCTCCCGAGAGCCGCAGGCTGAACACAAGTAGGCTGTGCCGGACCCCTCCGTTATAAGGGAAGGCAATGTTGGTTGCTGAAGCTGTCTTTGGACAGAAAATTGAGGTGGTACCGCGGTTGATCCGCCCTCTGTGCGATTTCGCAGAGGGCGGTTTTGATTTGATACCAAACGCACTCGCCAACGCTTCCATGAACCGGTTCTTTTCCGCCTCCGCGTCATCTCGCTCAGTCAACGTAGCACTGCGGCTACGCCTCCTTCACTCGATTTAGCGGAGACAAAAAATCCCTCGGTTCCTGAGCGCGTTATCTCGCGTGTTTGGTATTAGAAATATCCCAAAAGGAGGACGTCATGAAAAAGCTCACCCTGACCCTGGCCCTGATCCTGATTCTAACAACTACTTTGGTGCTGCCGGCTTTTGCGGACGCGGTCAGGCCGGTGATCGGCATCGTGCAGATTGTCAACCACGACGCGCTGGACGCCGCGCGGGAAGGCTTTTTGCGGGCCCTTGCTGAAAACGGCTATGTGGATGGGCAGAACATGACCATCGACTACCGCAACGCTCAGGGCAACCAGGACACGCTGTCCAGCATCGCGGATTATTATGTGGGCCAGCAGGTGGATTTGATCCTGGCCATCGCCACGCCCTCTGCCCAGGCGGTCGCCGGCAAGACGGAAAGCATCCCTATCCTGGGCACGGCTATCACGGATTATGAGGCCGCCAAGCTGGTGGCGTCCAATGAGCGCCCGGGCTACAACATCAGCGGCACCACGGACATGAACCCCATTGACGCGCAGATTGGCCTTCTCGCCCGCCTGGTGCCGGATGCCAAAACCATCGGGCTCATCTACACCTCCAGTGAGGTCAACTCCCAACTGCAGGCCAAGGTGGCCAAGGAGGAGATTGAGAAGCTGGGCCTTGGCTGGAAGGAGATCACCGTCAACAACTCAAACGATGTCCAGCAGGCCGTCAGCGCCATCATCCAGGAGTGTGACGCCCTCTATATCCCCACGGACAACACGCTGGCTTCCGCCATGCCCATCGTGTATGAGGCGGCGCTGGCCGCAAAGGTGCCGGTGGTGGCGGGCGACGGCAACATGGTCATGCAGGGCGGCAACTTCACCCTGGGCATTGATTATGAATTGCTGGGCTACCAGACAGGCCTCATGGCGCTGCCAATTTTGGCGGGCGAGGCGGACATCGCCCAGATGCCCATCCAGCGCCAGAGCGAGTACCACTACTATGTCAATAAGACCGCCTGTGACGCGATGGGCATTGTGATTCCGGAGGACCTGCTGCCCTATGCCCAGGAGATGCCGGACCCGACCGCCAGCCCTGAATCATAAGCATCAAAAAACCGGGGCGCTTGCCCCGGTAATTGAACCAGATGTGTGTTTGCAGTTTATGGTGTTTGTTGTTCCGGCGCCGGTGTGCCCTGCGGCAGCGGCGTCAGCCCTGGCTCCACCTTGCTGCGGTCCAGGCGGTTGTACTCTGTGCCCGCGTTCATGGGCTCCTGGCGGAAGCTCATCATCTCCGACACCGTCACCAACTGGAAGCCTTTTTCAATCAGCTTGGGGATCACTTCCTCCATCGCGCGGCCAGTGGTGTTCCACACGTCATGGCACAGGACAATCGCGCCGTCCTCGGCCTGCGCCAGGATGTTCTTGACCGTGGCGGAGGTGCTGCGGGTCTTCCAGTCCAGGGAATCCACCGACCACAGGATGATGGGCAGGCCCATGTTCTTAAGCACGCGCCGGGACAGGCGGTTGTTGGCCCCGTAGGGCGGGCGCATGATGGTCATCTCCACCCCGGTGACTTCCTTCACCTTGTTGGCGGTGCGCTCCATCTGCGAGCGCACGGTGGACTCGGACACCTCCCTGAAATTGGGGTGTGACCAGGAGTGGGAGCCGATCTGGTGGCCGCCATCGACGATTTTTTGCAGGATTTCTTCATTGCCGGCGATGTTCATGCCCTGGATGAAGAAGGTGCCGCGCGCGCCGTGCTTGTTCAGCGCTTCCAGCACAAGCAGGGAGTCCGGCTGCGGGCCGTCATCAAAGGTCAGGGCAATCATGGGCTTGTTGGGATCAATCCCGCGCGCCAAAGCCTGCTCCCGGCTGGGATCTGGTGTGGGTTCCGGCGCCGGGGTGATGACCTCCATGGGGGGCAGGCCGTTTTCCGCCTGTAAGAATTCCTTCATCATGTAGCCTTCCTTGCCGTCCTTGGTGCGTACTTTGCAAAACACCTCGCCGTCTGCCAGTAAAAACACCCGGGTGCCGCTTTTGTAGCGGCCCAGGGAGCGCGCGTGCTTGTCCGGCTCCGCGCGCAGATGCAGCGCGCCGCCCGTCACGGTCGCGGGGAAGTCCTCACTGGCCAGGGCGGGCAGGAGAATCACAGCCGCCATGATGATGGCGACAATCAGCGTAATGAAGCGCTTTTCCATACATCCTCCTTCCCTGTGTACTTGGATGATACCCATACAACGAATCAGTGTCAACGAATCCTGCATCCTGTACAGACTTTGTTTTTTGAAAGGAAAAGACCAATATAGACAAACCAGGATGAAAATGAACATTGAAGGCTGAGGGCGCTGCCCGTACCATTGACCCCATCAGGCATTGACCGGGAACAGGTAGCCTGTGTGCCACCCCTCAAGAGAACTGCCGGTTGCTGCGAGGCAGCAGGGGAACCACAGCGCGAGTACATCCCGAGAGCCGCAGGCCGAACTCCATCTGGACAGTAAGCTGTGCCGGAGGCCCACCGTTACAGGGGCAGGCAATGATCGTTGCCGGTGAGCTGTCTTTGACAGAAAATTGAGGTGGTACCGCGGATTAATCGCCCTCAGCGTAATTACGTTGAGGGCGTTTTGCTTAGTAGCTACCCTCAAACCGCTCTATCATCCGCCTGATAAACATTTTTTACAGGAGGAACCCACCATGAAACGGAGTATCACATTACTGCTTGCCCTGCTCTTTGTCTTTTCTATTTCCTCAACTGCCCTGGCCGAGGACAAACTGCCCACAGTGGGCATCCTGCAGTTTCTGCAGCACCCGGCACTGGATGCCGCGCGGGATGGCTTTCTAAAAGCCTTTGCCGAGGAAGGCTTTGTGGACGGTGAAACAGTGAAGATCGACTACCAAAACGGCCAGGCCAGCCAGGATATCTGCGCGTCCATCGCGGATGCCTTTATCGCGGCGCCGGTGGACCTGGCCATCGCCATCGCCACGCAAGCGGTACAGGCGCTGGCGGGCAAGACGGAGACCATCCCGATTCTGGGCACCGCGGTGACCGATTATGTATTGGCCAAGCTGGTGGACACCAACGAGGTACCCAAGTTCAACGTGTCCGGCACCTCAGACATGAACCCGGTGGCGGAGCAAGTCGCGCTGATCAAGCGCCTGGTACCCGACGCCAAGGTGATGGGTTTACTGTACACCTCAAGCGAGGTCAATTCCCAGCTGCAGGCCGGCCTGGCCAAGGCCGAGGCGGAACGCCTGGGTATGCAGGTGGTGGAGGTGACCGTCAACAACACCAACGACGTGCAGCAGGCGGCCATCAACGTGCTGGAGCAGTGCGATGTGCTCTACATCCCCACGGATAACATCGTCGCCTCCTCCATCGCCCTGGTGGTGGAAGAAGCGCTTAACCGCAAGATCCCCATCGCGGGCAGCGAGGCGGCGCACATCCACGGCGGCGGCACCTTCACCCTGGGCATTGATTACTTCAAACTGGGCGAGCAGACCGGCCGTATGGCCGCCCGCGTGCTGCGGGGCGAGGCGGAGGTATCCACCATGCCCATTGAGCGCCAGAGCGAGTTTGAGCACCTGATCAACAAAACCTTCATGGACGCCCTGGGGCTTCCGATTCCGGAGGAGCTGCTGCCCTTCGCCATTGAGGTGGGGGAAGCGGACTAAGCACCCAAACTTAGTTTCTGCCCTCCCCAGGGTGATTCCCTGGGGAGGCATCCCGTAAGACGACGAACCTGAGGTAGTATGCAACAAATTTTGCTTGGCGCTGTTTCTTTAGGATTGCTCTGGTCCATTATGACACTGGGCGTCTACATCTCCTACCGCATCCTGGACGTGGCTGATCTGACGGTGGAAGGCTCCATCACCCTGGGCGCCGCTGTGTGCGCGAACATGATTACATCGGGCAATGACCCGGTGCTCTCCTTGCTGATCGCCTTTATAGGCGGCACAGCGGCCGGGCTTGTGACGGGCTTATTGCACACCAAACTGCGCATCCCCGCGCTGTTGTCCGGCATCCTCACCATGATCGCCCTGTACTCTGTCAACCTGCGCGTGATGGGCATGTCCAACGTATCCCTGCTGCGCATGACGACGGCCTACAGCAAAATTTCAGACTGGCTGGGGGTCAACAAGACCATCTCCGTCATCATCATCGGCGGTGCGGCCGCGGTGGGGCTGGTGTTCATCCTCTACTGGTTTTTTGGCACGCAGATTGGCAGCGCCATCCGCGCCACCGGCAACAACCCGCACATGGTGCGCGCCCAGGGCATCAACACCGACACCGCCATCATCATTGGCCTCATGCTGGCCAACGGCCTGGTGGCCCTCTCCGGCGGGCTGATCGCCCAGTCGCAAAACTACGCCGATGTGCAGATGGGCACGGGCGCCATCGTTATCGGCCTGGCCAGTTTGATTATCGGTGAGGTGCTCTTTGGCAAGCGCGGCTTTAAAAGCCGGCTTATTTCCATGATCTTTGGCGCTATCACCTACCGCATCATCATCGCCCTGGTGCTGCGCATGGGCATGCCCGCGGACGACCTCAAGCTGTTTACCGCCATCACGGTGGCCCTGGCCCTCTCCCTGCCGCGTTTTCGCGAGCTGCGCGACACCTTCAAAGCATCCATTAGCGGGAGGAAGCGCCATGCTTGAGATCAAGAACCTGACCAAAGTGTTCAACCCCGATACCATCAACGAGAAGCTGGCGCTGGACGATGTCAGCCTGTGCCTGAATCCGGGTGATTTTGTCACCTTGATTGGCGGCAACGGGGCCGGCAAATCAACCCTGCTTAACTGCGTTGCCGGTGTGTACCGGCAGGAGGGCGGCAGCATTACGCTGGACGGCCAGCGCCTGGACCGCTTAAGTGAGCACAAGCGCGCGAAACACCTGGGCCGCGTCTTTCAGGACCCCTTGATGGGCACCGCCGCGGATATGGAAATCCAGGAAAACCTGGCGCTGGCGCTGCGGCGCGGCATGCGGCGCACCCTCAGGTGGGGCGTTACCAGCGAGGATAAGGCCCTCTTTCATGAGCGGTTGGCCGCCCTGGGCCTGGGGCTGGAGGACCGCATGTCCGTCAAGGTGCGCCTGCTCTCCGGCGGCCAGCGCCAGGCGCTTACCCTTTTAATGGCTACCCTCAAAGCGCCCAAGCTGCTCCTCCTGGATGAGCACACCGCGGCGCTGGACCCCAAGACCGCGCGCAAGGTGCTGGAGTTGTCCGAGCGCTTCATCCGTGAAATGGGCCTCACCTGCATGATGGTCACCCACAACATGCGCGACGCCATTAACTATGGCAACCGCCTGGTAATGATGAGCCACGGCCGCATCATTCTGGACGTGAACGGCGGCGAAAAGCGCAAGCTGACGGTGGAGGAGCTGGTGCACATGTTCTCCGCCAAGGCGGGGGAAGAGGTCATGAGCGACCGGATGCTGCTTAGCTGAACCTTAATTTGCTATACATGAACGAAAGCTTGCGTTTTGCAAGCTTTCGGCATTGATACGGGCTTATTCCTCTCCAATGAGCTGCCGCAGCCGCTCATCCATCTCCACCTTAAAGATTTCCTCCGGCAGCTGATGAAAGCGCATCATCTGCCCGCTGATGGGGTGCTCAAAACGCAGCGCGAAGGCGTGCAGCATCAGGCGGGGCGCTTTGGGCATGTTTTTGTGGCCATAAAGCGGGTCGCCCAGCACAGGGTGGTGATCATGCGAAAAATGCACGCGGATCTGGTGCGTGCGCCCGGTGACCAACTCTACCAATACCAGCGCGCTGCGCGCGTCCTGGTGCAGCAAGTGCCAGCGTGTCAGCGCGTCCCGGCCGCCTTCCACCACCGCCATCTTCTTGCGGTCGCGCGGGCTGCGGGCGATGGGGCCCTCATAGCTGCCGTGGTCCTCCTTCATCTGCCCGGCCACCACGGCCAGGTAGTGTTTTTTTATCTGCCGCGCGGCCAGTGCCTTTGACAGCGCCTGGTGCGCCGCGTCCTGCTTGGCGATGAGCAAGAGACCGCTGGTATCCTTGTCCAGCCGGTGCACAATGCCCGGGCGGTCAGCGCCGCCGGCGGTGGACAAACTGTCCATATGGTGCAGCAGCGCGTTGACCAGGGTGCCGCGCTCGTTGCCGCTGCCCGGGTGCACCACCAGGCCGGCAGGCTTGTTGATGACGGCCAGCGCTTCATCTTCGTATATTACAGAAATGGGCAGGTCTTCCGCTTTGGGGGCATCATCCGCCACTTCATGAACAGACAACACCACTTCATCCCCGATATTTGGGACAAATGAAGGCTTAGTCACCACAACGCCGTTCACCTGGACTTGTCCTTCCCGAATCAACTTCGCGGCCTGTGAGCGGGAGATCGCATCGCTTGCGATCAGCACATCCAGCCGCCCACCGGTGCCTGATACCACCACCCGCTTCATGCTGTCTCCTTTTTGATGTCAAACAAGAGGGCAATCATCAGCAGCACAGCGCCGGTGGTCACCGCAATATCGGCGGCGTTGAACACCGGGAAATCCACAAACAAAAAGCGCAGGTAGTCATGCACCCAGCCATAGATCAGCCGGTCAGTCAGGTTGCCAAGGGCGCCGCCCACAATCAGCCCGGCGCAGACGGATTCAAAGCGGCTTAAGGACAGCCCGCGCAATACCAGGCTGCCAGCGATAATCAGCAGCGCGGTTAAAACCAGGCTCAGCGCTGGATGGCCGGACAGCATCCCAAAGGCCACGCCCGTGTTGCGCGCGTAGGAGATGCCGATAACCCCTGGAATCAAGGCCCGCTCCGGGCCCAGCGGCAGGTGTTTGAGCGCCAGGTCGATGACCAGAACGCATAAGGCGGTGATGGCAAGCCGGTGTTTCATCAGACCTCCTGTTCCTCTCAGGGCGCTTGCCCTGTCCCTTTATTATAGGCCTACAACCAGCCCGCGCAAGCCTTGCTTGATGTGTTTGCGCGCAGGGTATGATAAAACTGCGTGAAAACCAACCAAGACGCGCGCAGGAGGATGCTATGAAGATAACCACATTGGTATTGATTTTATTTATACTGGCGGCGATTTTTGCCACCTATCCGGCGTTTTTCAAGGCCACACCTACAGCAGCCCAGGAGGAGACGGCCCCGCCGGTGTATTTCGCGGGCGGATGCTTCTGGGGCACAGAGCACATGATGTCCCTGGTGCCCGGCGTGATTGATGTCACCAGCGGCTATGCCAACGGCACCGTGGACAACCCGGATTACCGCACGGTGGTCTCCGGCACCACCGGCCACCGGGAGACGGTCAAGGTGACTTACAACCCTGCGATGGTGACCTTGACGGAGTTGGTAGAGCTGTTCTTCTCCTCCATTGACCCCAGGGTGGAAAACCGCCAGGGCAACGATGTGGGCACCCAGTACCAGACCGGCATCTATTTTGAGAACGAGCAGGACGGCGAGGTGATTAAAAACCTGGCCGAACAGGAGAAAGCAAAGCACGCCGCCTTCAAGGTGGAGATCGCCCCGCTCACCGCTTTTTGGGAGGCGGAGGAGTACCACCAGGACTACCTGATCAAAAACCCGGGCGGCTACTGCCACCTGGGCCCGGATGATTTTGAGCGCGCCAGGCAGACCGGCAAGCAGGAAGCGCCGCGCAAGGCCGAGTACCGCGCCATCAAGCCCCAGGAAGCCAAGGAGCGCATGGACGCGGGGGAGGAGATTTTAATCGTGGACGTGCGCGAGCCCTATGAGTTCGCCGCCGGCCACATCCCGGGCGCCATCAACCTGCCCCTGGGCAACCTGGTGCAGCTGGCCCAATCCCAGATTCCGGACAAGGACACGCTGGTCTTCCTGTATTGCCGCTCCGGCGCGCGCAGCCGCACTGGCGCCATGCAACTGGTCAAGGAAGGCTATACCAATTTGTACGACCTGGGCGGCATCATCAACTGGCCTTATGATGTAGTGAAACCCTAAAGACTCATAGAACAATGAGGCTCCGGAACGTGATGTCCCGGAGCCTTTGTTATGCGGTTGTTTATGGTGTTACGGGGCGATGCGGGTTAGGCCTTCCATGCTGTAGGTGATGTCCATCAGCATTTCGGGGGTGTCCACAATCAGGTCGCGGTACTCAGCGCCTGTGTACTGCGCCATGCCGCCGATGTTGTAAATCTTGCTCATGTCCCATCCGCGGGCGCTGAGGATATTCATCAGCATGCCGACGCGGCCGCCGGACTGGCACATGATGAAGAGCACCTTGTCCTTGGGGAAGAGGGCCTTCAGCAGCTCATCGCTTTCTTCATACACAGGCACGGGCTCCTGCGGGGTGCCGCCATACAGCTGGGGCAGGCTGGCATCAGTGTGCGCGTCCTTGTTGTAGATCAGGCCAAAGAAGGGGATCACTTCAAAGTTGCGCAGGTGCTTTTTCATGTAGTCGTTGTGGTCGCGCGTATCGATGTAGAACACGTCCGGGCGGTTTAGGTACTCCAGCAGGTTGGTGTTGTTGATGGCCGAGCAGGTGGGGCCAAAGTCACCCGGGGTGCAGGGGGATTCTTCCTTGTCGTCCTTGTTCTTCAGGAAGGTCTTGCTTTCGTCCACCGGTGCGGGCAGGGGCGGCAGCTCGCCCTCGGCGCGCACGCCGGCCACTTCCTTGATGTTTTCCTTCAGGGCAACGGACATGTCCGCTTTCTCAATGGACGGGTCATTGGCGAAATGCGCGTCCGTGCCATGGAACTTGAAGATGGCGTGCAGCATGCGCAGGATGTTGTTGGTGGATACCGTAGCGCCCGTCCAGGTATCCAGGGTGAGCGCCTCACGGCCTTCGCCCTTTTGGTAATCGGCCAGGTCGATGTCATCAATGGTGGACAGGCCCTTGAGCTCGCCAAAGGTCTTGCCGATGTAATAGGGGATGTACTGTTCCTTGATCATCTCATAGGTCTGGCCGCTGGGGATGGGGTCCGAATCGCCCCAGAAGCCGCCGGTGTAGCGGCCGATGCCGTCCGCGTCAAAGCTCAGCGTGCGCACAGCGGACTCATCCAACAGGCCGGACTCTGGCAGCGTCAGGTCCACATAGGCGGTGGTCCAGTAGTTGACGTCGGCCGAGCGGCAGGTGCAGGAGATAAAGTTCACCTGATATTTGATATAGCCGCGGGCCTGGTACTTGAAGCTGACAAAGGCGTAGAACAGGTCCTCATTGTGCGGGCCGTCAATGTGGTTGATTGGGATGATGGCGACGGGGTTGGCCTTGCTGCCCTCGCCCAATTTGGCGCTGTTGTTGAGGAATTCGTTCACGTCCTCCAGGGTGATGGCCATCGCGCCAAACACCATGGTGAATACAAGGAATAAGGAAAGGATGGGGATCAGAATCCGTTTTTTTATATTGCCTCCTATGATGGCGTCAACGCCTTTTGATGTGTTAAACATACGTCTTTTTACCGGAATTGTCAATTGACCAAATGTCCAACCAAACAAGCAAATCATTGAACAGTGCAGGCAAGAAAAAACCGCCCTGTCGGGCGGTGGATAGTAGCAATAAATGGGTTTATTTATCCTGCGCTTTTTGCTGCCGGATCATCCGGTCAATGGCGATGGCGGCGTCCTTTCCGGCGCCCATCGCCTGGATCACGGTGGCGCTGCCGGTCACCACGTCCCCGCCGGCGTAGACGCGCTGGCGGCTGGTCTCCCCACCGGGGCCATAGACCACAATGCTGCCCCACTCGTTGGTGTTAAGGCCGGGCGTGGTCAAGCGGATCAAGGGGTTGCTTGAGGTGCCGATGGCGATGATCACCACGTCGGCTTCCAACTCAAAATTGCTGCCCGCCTGCACAATCGGCCGGCTGCGGCCGGAGGCGTCCGGCTCGCCCAGCACCATGCGCACGCATTCCAGCCCGCGCACCCAGCCCTTCTCATCACCCAGGATTTGCACAGGGTTGGTCAGGGTGTGGAAGGTGATGCCCTCCTCCTGCGCGTGCTCCACTTCCTCCGCCCGGGCGGGCAGTTCTTTCATGCCGCGGCGGTAGACGATGGAGACATCCTGCGCCCCCAGGCGCATCGCGCAGCGCGCGGCGTCCATGGCCACGTTGCCGCCGCCTACCACGGCCACATGCTGCCCGCGCATGATGGGGGTGAGGGCATCGCGCTCATAGGCGCGCATTAAGTTGATGCGTGTCAAATACTCATTGGCGGAATATACGCCCTTTAAGGATTCACCCGGGATGCCCATAAAACGGGGCAGGCCCGCACCGCTGGCGATAAAGATGGCCTCAAAGCCCATCTCCAGCAGCTCGTCCACCGTCAAGGTCTTGCCGATGACGGTGTTCATGTGCACCTCAACGCCCAGGCGCTTTAAGGACTCCACCTCCGCGATCACGATATCCTTGGGCAGGCGGAACTCCGGAATGCCGTAGGTCAACACCCCGCCGGGCAGGTGCAGCGCTTCAAAGATGGACACGGCATAGCCCATGCGCGCCAGTTCACCCGCGGCGGTCAGCCCGCCGGGGCCCGCGCCCACCACCGCGACCCG